>SXSP01000328.1 GCA_005792225.1 Bdellovibrionales bacterium
GAAACTCGTCGCGCGTCACCAGGCGAAGAAGCTTCGTCTCTTTAGGCAAGGCGATATCAACTTCGTCATCAACGAAGATCCCAATTCATTCGCCGCGCAGTTCGCGAAAGCTCACGGCCCGTGCGCGTGTTCGACGGGCTTCCGCGTGCAAAACGCGAAGAAGGCATTCGAAACGGCGGTTGAGCGCGGAGCTCGTCCGTTCACGGATGAAAACGCGAAGTCGGGTTGGAATCTTCCCGCCATCTACGGCATAGGCGATTCTCTCGTTTATTTCGTGGAGAAGTTCGGATCAAAGGGCGAAGTCTACGACACCGGTTGGGAATGGGTAACGAACGAGAAACGTCCCTTGGGGCGCGGTCTCACCGTGATCGACCACATGACCAACAACGTTCCCCGCGGCGAAATGCAGAAGTGGTGCGACTTCTACACGAACGTGTTCGGGTTCCAAGAGAAGCGCTATTTCGACATCAAAGGTAAGGCGACGGGTCTTTTCTCCAAGGTCATGAAGAGCCCGGATGGAAAGTTCTCGATTCCCATCAACGAGCCTCAAGATTCCAAATCGCAAATTCAGGAGTATCTCGACGAATACAAAGGGTCGGGCATCCAGCACATCGCTCTCCTCACCGGAAACGTCGTCGACAGCGTCAGCAGTCTCCAGAGCGCGGGCATCGATTTTTTGTCGCCGCCTCCGGAAACTTACTACAAGAACATTCCCAATCGCCTTCCGCGCGTGAAGGATGATCTCGTTCCGCTGAAAAAACTCGGCATCCTCCTCGATGGTGATGAGGAAGGTTATCTCTTACAGATTTTCACGAAGAACCAGGTGGGTCCGATTTTCATCGAAATTATTCAGCGCAAAGGCCACGAAGGATTCGGGGACGGAAATTTCCAAGCCCTCTTCGATGCGATGGAAGAAGATCAACGCGCACGCGGAGTTCTCTGATGCATCATTTTACCCAAGGAAAACCGACCCGCCAGGGTCACAAGGGGATCCCCGAGGGGATGTTCGAGGAAGAGCAGGGCCTTGAAGGCTTTTTCGGGCCCGTCTCCCATTTAATCAAAGAAAAACCGAGCACGCGCTGGACCAACATCGAAGGGCCGCTTAAACCTCGCATGTTTGATCTTGTGAAACTCGAGGCGACACTCGGCGGCTTCGCCGGTCAGCGATTGCTCTATAACAACGACATTACCATTTCGAACCTGTGGCTTCAGCCGGCCCAGGGCGATCAGCTCGAAGCGAGACGAAATGCCGACGGCGATTGGCTTTACTTCTGTCACAAGGGCTCGGGCTCATTGCTGACGGAGTACGGCCTTCTTCCGTTTACTCCGGGCACTTACATCAACGTTCAGAAGTGCATCACGCATGCATTCCTACTCGATGAGCCTTCGAACTTTCTCGTGATTGAAAATCGTTCGGGCCACTTTCGTGAACCCGATCGCGGGATCGTCGGGCGCCATGCACCTTGGGATATGAATGCACTCGGCAAACCCGACCTCGACAAGCTCTACAGCGTGATCCGCGAAAAGGGCGTGGATTGCCGGCAGATTCGGATCAAGCACACGGATGAGCTCACGAAAATTACTTACGATGCGAGTGTCTTCGATGTTCAAGGGTGGAAGGGAGATCTCTTTCCCTTTACGCTGCACATGGACCACATCATGCCAATCATGAGTCACCGGGTGCACCTGCCCCCGAGCGTTCATACGACGTTTGCGACCCGTGGTTTCGTGGTTTGCTCTTTCCTGCCGCGTCCGTTGGAGGAAGATCAAGATGCCCTGCGCGTTCCGTTTTACCATCAGAACATCGATTACGATGAAGTGCTCTTCTATCACGCGGGCGATTTTTTCAGCCGCGATAACCTTCATGCCGGAATGATGAGTTTTCATCCGGCGGGCTTTCCGCATGGTCCTCACCCGAAGGCGAAGGACAAGGTGAAAACGAAAACCCATACCGACGAGTACGCGGTGATGATCGACACGCGTTGGCCGTTGAAGCGTGATCCCGTTCTCGAGAAGATCGAACTCACCGAGTACTGGAAATCCTGGATGACCAAATGAAATTCGAGAATGTGCAGCCGGGCCAACTTCTCACGCCGACAGAGGCGATGAGATTGGCGATCGAGGAAGGAAAAAAGGGCGCGGGCTTCGTTTCGCCCAACCCTCTCGTCGGCTGCACGATTGTCGACCGGAATCATCGATTTCTAGCTGTCGGGTATCATGCCCAAGTCGGTCAGGATCACGCGGAAATCAGCGCGATAAAAAAACTTGCGGATCCAGAGATGCTCCGCGACTCCCACCTGTACGTGACGCTTGAACCATGTGCCCACCAGGGCCGCACGGGTTCATGCGCGAAGGCGATCGCACCTCTGGGTGTCGCATCGGTGACGTATGCGGTTGAAGATCCGAATCCATTGGTGGCCGGAAAAGGTGCCGATATCTTACGTGCCGCCGGCGTACGTGCGGTTTTGTTTAGCGATCGCGAGGATGTGAGCGAAGCCGAACGAACGGAAATCACCGCGCAAGCCGAAGATCTCGCCGAAATCTTTTTGTACTTCATGCGCTCCAAACAAGTTTTCGTGGGAGTGAAGGTCGCGACCACGCTCGACGGAAAAATGGCGACGACCTCAGGCGAGAGCAAGTGGATCACGGGAGAACTCGCACGTGAGCACACCCACCGCACCCGCGCCCGCTATGATGCGATCGCGGTCGGGCGCAACACCTTCGTTGCCGATAACCCTTCTTTGAACGTTCGTCATCGCGATTTCCCTGGCTTTCAGAATCGCGTGGTTTTGTTTGATCCAGAAGGCGTGACGCTCGCCGAGCTTCCCGGCTCAAATCTAGTGAAAGTGCGTCCGCCCGAATCTGTCTGGGCCCTCGTCGGAAAAGGACTCAAGCCCAAGAACCCCGCAGGCGTTCACGTCATCGAGATACCATTGAATGAAAAGGGTGAGTTCGAAATCGGGGATGTCCTCGCGCGTTTGAAACTCGAAGGTTTGACGTCACTGATGGTTGAGGGTGGAAGCCAAACTTACGGAAACTTTTTTTCATCAGGCTTCGTTCAGAGACTTCACGCCTACATCGCTCCAAGTCTCCTCGGCGGTCGTCACGGCGTCGCTTGGAGCGCGGGCTTCGGCTCGGGCACCATGGCTGAGCGCATCCGCCTTCGCCGTTCCGAGAGGGAAATCCTGGGCGAGGATCTCTATTGGACCGCTCGGGTCGAATTCGCTTGAGCGAGACACCTCGCCCTGCTCCCAAATCCTGGGAGCACTTTGTTCCCAAAATGGTTTACAGTCGTGGGGGTCAGCATTAATCCTCTCATACATGGATCTGGTCGAAACTTCGCCACAGACGTGGCTTCAATCTGAATTTCGCGCTCGCAAGCAGAAGAACGCGAGCTACTCGCTGAGGCGGATGGCGCAGCAGCTGGATCTACCTTCCGGGCGTCTTAGCGAAATTCTGAGTGGGCGCCGAAAGCTCACGAGACAACTCGGGGAAAAGATTTGTGAGCGTCTTGGCTACTCGCCAGAGAAACGTCAAAGATTTCTCGCAACCATCGACGGTCAACGAGCAGAAGATGGGGACTATCGGGAAGCGAATTTTCTACAGCTTTCTACGGATGCCTTCAACGTTCTCGCTGACTGGCACCACTACGCGATCTTGAGTTTGATGGAACTCGAAGATTTCGATCCGGCCCCTCTGGCGATCGCTGCGCGGTTAGGGATTTCGTCGGTTGAAGCGCGTTCAAGTCTGGAGGCGATGAAGCGCCTTGGTTTACTCAAGGTGGATGGCGGGCGACTTGTCAAAACCACAAACAACATCACGACGACTCGGGATATCTCGTCAGCAGCCTTACGTCTCTCACACAAACAAAATCTTGAGCTTGCAGCTGCGGCTCTTGATGACGTCGCCGTGGAACTCAGAGACGTCACCTCCATGACCATGGCTGTCGATATCGCAAAACTTCCTGAGGCGAAAGCGATGATTCGCCGGTTTCGTAGGAAGCTCTCGAACTTCATGGAATCCGGAAAAAAGAACGAAGTTTATAACCTCACCATACAACTCATTCCTCTGACCAAAAAACGGGGTAAGAAATGAAGTTTCTCGTCTTGGCTCTACTTCTCATTCTCGCTTCCTGTGCGGAGAAGCCAGGTCGCGTAGTTCCTCATTCCGATATGGAGGTTGGCCTTTATTCTCAGGGCGGCGAAAAAGATAACGGTGCCGAAATAATCGAGGAAGGCAAGAACACCGCGTGGTTTACATCGCCCCTCAATCCGATCATCAGTTGCGTTGAAGTAGCGCCTGACTTCGGCGTTCCGGATGCTGAAATTGAGCGAGCATTGCAAGAGGTATGGAGTGATTGGGGGCGCTATTTCCGCGAGCGCGCGATTCCCGGTGGGATCGAACAGGTTGCCTTCTCCTATAAGCGTGGCTCGAAATGCGAAGGAGATGAAGATATCGCGCTTTATCTCGGGGTTCGAAACAAGGTTGTCACGGAAGCGATGAAAAAGTTCGATCGGCCCGTCGGCTTCGCTTACCGAGTGTCGGCTGACTTTAAAAAGGGTTGGAGCCAAGGCTTTATCTGGATCGCGAGTCACGGCGAGTACACGAAGGGTCGAAGCGCTTATCCAGATTGGCGTGCTAAGTATAACTTAAAAGGTTTACTCATGCACGAGCTCGGTCATGTCTACGGCGTCGGTCATGTTCCCTTGACCATTATGGATGAAAGAGTTTCCGAGTTTCTGAAGGCAGGCGACAATGAGCGAGCTGTTCGCCTCAACAGAATCGACTCATTCCGCGACCTCTACGCATGCATGGGGTGTCCCGTGGACAAAAACGGCGACCTGGGTTTTACCAATACGCACGCTGATAATTTCAATCTCCTTGTCGGTCGTCCACCAGTGGGCCCAACGGTCGCGAGAGTTTGGGGGACGCTGTCGAAGAATCTTAGCCTTCGTCTCGAGGATTTCCAGGGTTCAGAAGACTTAAGAATTGAGTTCGACGACGCGGGAACAGATCAATCCGGTGTCAACGGGCAAGGGGATCTGCAAGGGATCTTCCGCGTAGCGCGAATGGATGATGCGGGCCAAGTCAAAGTCACATCCATCTCCCACGGTGCGCGCGTTCTTTACGGCCGAATACATACAAAGAAAGGTGAGTGGGTGCCCGTGGCTATGGAGGTTAATCTCGTAACCGAAGTGCTACAAGCCACCGGCCTTCTTCATCTCGATGGAATCGTCATCAAAGTGTTTAACCAAGGTCGACCGAGTGTTCTGTTTTACTCGGTGTCCTACTAACCATCACCCATTAGGAGGTGTTATGCGTCTCTTTTCGAAGTTCCTTGTCGCTTTTGCGTTTCTGGGTTCGGTGCAAACGGCCTACGCGATCGACTGTTCGAGTCTCAACTTGAACGGCAACTGGACTCCCGCAGGTGAGCAAGCTCTCATCCGAAGCCCGCGCTCGTACCGTATTCGTCAGTCTGGCTGCCTTCTGCTCGTCACGGATATGAAGCGAAACGCGACTTGGAAGATTGATCTTTCGGGTCAGCACACCGTTCAGGTTCCGCCTGAGGTCATCACCGCCAATATCGAGGCCGGTTCTCCCGAACTCGCCGAAGATTTGGCGAAAACCCGGATTACGATTGCGGATCCTTGGCCCCAGGGCTCTCAGTACTTCGGTACGTTGAAGTCCGAGGTGAGCTTGAGCGCGCACGAGAGATTCCCGGTCAGCATTCGCGCTTCCTTCGAAGCCGCGTTGCAGATCGACGGAGACACGATCAACATTTATTTCCGTGACGCTCAGATCGCCGACATCACGAAGGGACTTCCAAGCGGCGTGGATAAGTCGTCGTTCATCACTGGCGTGAACTCGGCCCTCAGATTCATCGTGCGTCCTCTTCGTTGGTCGTACTTGGCCGTATCTCTCAAACGCGATTGATCGAGTTCTTTCCGACGGTAGACGGCTGCAGACGCCTTCCGGTCGGCTTTTCGCTGGACGTCAATGCGCCTCTTTGAGATATAAGTCTCTTGAGAGGTTTCCCGAATGACTCCAACGACTTTGATGCATGATCAGGTCCGCTCGGCCCTGGCAGAACGAATTGAAAAAGCACTCAAATCGGTCGCGCCTGATACTCAGGTGATGACAACGGCGCAAATCCACGACGCGCTCGTTGAACCTCCGAATCCCGAGATGGGTGATCTCGCCTTTGGTGTCTTCCCGTTAGCGAAAGCGCTCCGAATGGGACCGCCGCAAATCTCCGCAAAATTGAAAGAATCGATCGCGCTCGATGATGTCGTCGAGAAAGTCGAGGCGGCAGGACCTTACTTGAATTTCACAGTTTCGATGCGGGCACTCGGCGAAAAAGTGATCGCACCGGTTTTGAATGGAGAAATGTTCAAGCGCAAACTCATCGCTAATGCCCCGAAGACGATGATCGAGTACTCGCAGCCGAACACTCACAAAGAGCTGCACGTCGGTCACATGCGGAATCTCTGCTTGGGTGACGCCATCGTTCGCATGACCCGTTATGCGGGCATCGAGATGATCACTTCGACGTTTCCGGGCGATGTCGGGACGCACGTGGCGAAAGCTCTCTGGTACATGAAGTTTCACAACAGCGAACCCGCGCCCGTAACCGGCAAGGGTGAGTGGCTCGGGCAAATGTATTCGAAGGGCCACCTTCTCCTTGAGGATCAAACCGGAACTCCGCAAGAGGCGAAAAACCGCGAACAACTCACGATGATCTTAAAGCAGCTCGAGAGCAAATCCGGTGAGTACTACGATCTCTGGAAAGAGACTCGTCAGTGGTCGATCGATCTCATGAAGCGCGTTTACCAGTGGGCGGGAGTCGATTTCGATTATTGGTATTGGGAATCCGATGTCGACTCCGCGAGCGTGCAACTCATGCAGAAGTATTTCTCTGAGGGAAAACTCGTAAAGTCCGAAGGCGCGATCGGCATGGATCTCTCCGCCGACAATCTTGGTTTCATGCTCCTCATTAAATCCGACGGCACGGGTCTCTACGCAACGAAAGATATCGAGCTCGCTCGTCGCAAATTCAACGACGTGAAAATCCAGAAGAGCTTGTACCTCGTGGATATGAGACAAGCGCTCCACTTCAAGCAGGTTTTCAAGGCACTCGAACATCTCGGGTTTGAGCAAGCCAAGGACTGCGTTCACTTGCAGTACAACTTCGTCGAACTACCCGACGGCGCGATGAGCTCTCGTAAGGGGAACATCATCCCAATCACCGATCTCATCCACCGCATGGAAGACACGGTGAAAGAACAGTATCTCTCCCGTTACAAAGGGGAGTGGACCGACGCCGAAATGAACGAGGTCGCAGCCCAAGTCGCCAAGGGCGCCGTGAAGTACGGCATGACCCGCATGGATACGAACAAGAAGATCGTCTTCGATATGAACGAGTGGCTCAAGATCGAGGGAGAATCGGGTCCCTTCGTTCAGTACTCGCACGCCCGGATCGCAAGCCTCGTGCGCAAGCTCGGGTACGACTCCTCAGCGAAGGCAGATTGGTCGTTACTCGCGGATCCATCGGAGCGTCGACTCGTTCGTGGTCTGATGAGTTTTAACGTTGAAGTCGCCATGGCCGCGCAAGGCTACAAACCCGCCGCGATCTGTGCTTACCTCTACGAGATCGCGAAGCGCTTCAACGTCTTCTATCACGAGTGTCCCATCGGAACGGCCGCGACCCCGGAACTCAGAACCGCACGTTTGGCTTTAGCTGCCGCAACGGGCGAGATTCTCGCGAAGGGCCTCGGACTTCTTGGGATTCCCGCGCCTCAGAAAATGTAAGTCTCATTTGCAGGCGAGACCAATCGACATCTCGCCCGTAAGAAGATCGTAAAAATCTGCGAGCTTCGTCTTCGTCGAATAATCCACGCGCACGTATTGACCTTCAAATTGGTGAACGCTTTCTTGCTCATCCACGCGAATCACTCGCGAGGGCATGAGGGTTGAGTTATGGAGCGATTCGATCGCGTGCGTCGGTGTGATCTTCACCCGGTGAAAACCGAGGCCGCACTCTGTTTCGCCCGTGAGAGGCGCCGCCGTTTGTGCGGATGCTGGCGAAATTGCCAAAGCCGACAGGACAAGAGCGAGAGTCAGCGTAAGGATAGAGTTGAGGAGTGAAGAGAGATTCATCAAACGTTCCCGGTTCGACGCGACAGCTGGGTGCCGTCGGGTAGATGAGGGATTAGCATTTTTGATGCCAGCGCGAGCTCGCATTCACGTTTCGCTCACGCGCCTCGCGCTGTCGAAGAAATAGCCGGAGACCGAATGAGAGCCCAAGCCGCAAGCCCGTCAGAACCGGCGACTTGAGATCCGGAAGGTACATCGATCAGGGAACCGTGCACTTCGCCGGGAGCTTTTCGCCCGCGAGGACGACTTCACCGGGCTGCGTTCCCGAGTTCGGGAAATAACGAAGCTCGACGATGCCGCTTCCTCTCGTGAGTCCACGAACCGCTTTCATAGCGCCTACTTCCGGCGCGATCGATGATCTTGCAAAGAGCCCTGAAGAGCTCACGATGGCCGAACCATCAAGCGACGTGTGGCAATCGGCGAACGAAATGTTCTTCGTTTCGCACTCGACGACCTTCACGCTGCCAGCAGGGCAATTGACGCCGGCTTGAGAAACGGAGGCCACGAGGCCCAAAGCCGCGGCAACAAAAGTTTGAGTCATTCTCATTGGAGATCTCCTAATCAGGGGGTTCAGCCCGCAGTCTTGCACGGCGCGAGCCAGCGCTGCTTTGGCCTGAGCGCCAATACACCGCCCTCATAGGAGAAATTGCCCAGCCGAACCGGCCGCTCCACGTCAGCCCCCGGGAAGAAACTTCAGAAGGTACGCCGTACCGCCTGCGGTACGGCGTACCTTCTGCTTGCCACGGTGCTTCAGCCGCGGAGTTTGCGTATGGTTTGTTGGAGGACCGAGTCGATCGTGCGGAGTTCCTCGGGCGTCGGGCAACGGGAGAGGAAGATGCGGTTCAATGTCTTTTCGATGTTTACGCGTCTCGCGGAGAGATCGAATCCCAGTGTTTCGAGCCACTGGCGAATTGTTTCGGAAGGGTAGTAGGCGGGCTGCTCTTTTGGATCCACATTGGTAGCGGCTTTATCCACACCTCCGGCCTTAACACCCAAGGCGGTTTGTACGAGGTAGCAAGTGAGCAGGACCGCGTGCGAGAGATTCAAACTCGTGATCTCCCCGAAGGTAGGAAGGCGGCAGACGTGGTGGCAGAGATCCATCTCTTCAAATGAGAGTCCGTCGTCTTCAGGGCCGAAAATGAGATAAACCGGAGCCTCCCGATTGAAGAACGAATGCCCAGGTCCGTCAGCCGCGATGGATTGAAGTGTTTGATCGAGCCAATCGGGAGCTTTCAGGCGCCCGTCTTTTCCGCTGAGAGCGATGCGAACACCTTCGCCTTCGTTCGCGAGAAACTCGGTGTTGGTTTTGTAGATGCGCGCGTTTTTCAGAATCGCTTGCGCGTGCGCGGCACCTTGCTTGGCTTCGTCGGTCAGTTCCGTTTGAGGCCCGACCAAGATGAGCTTCTCGACGCCCATGTTGGCCATCGACCGAGCACACATCCCAACATTGCGCGGATAAATCGAACGGAAGAGGACGACGCGAATGCGACTCAAGCCATGACTCGCAGTCCATCTTCGACGAGTTTTCGCGTGAGCTCGTCTTTACGTTCAAGAGCGCGAAGCTCCGTCTCGAGCGTCGCCCGCAAGCGGTTGTCGTGATTTTTGTGTGAGAGTTCGAGGAGACTCAAGCGCGCGAGCCAGTCCTCGGGGAACTTCGATTGCAAATCGGAATAAGCTTTTTCAAGACGAGACGAGAAATCGCCTGAAGCGTTCTCGCGAAGATCGCGGATCTCTTGGTAGAGGCGGTGTTTCTCTTGGATGTGCGCGGGCCAGACTTTGCGAGGAATCAATCTCGCGACGAAGTCATCGGTTTCACCGTAGGCGAGGCGATCCGCGGGACCGCCGAAAACGGAAACAACTCGCGATCCAACCGTCATGTCGAAGATTCCCCATGCGGGATCAAAGAGCGTTCGACCTTCGCGCGTCACGGTACATTCGCGGAAAGAGATGACCATCAACTGACCCGTGGGAGCTCGCAACCAGCCCATGACTTGGCCTTTCACGCGTGTCCCGTTGGCGAACTTGAGTTCCGTTCGGCCGTCGACGACAACACCCAGGCGCTTGAGCTCGGCTTCATTCATTTCAGAGAGGCACTTCGAGTCGCCTTCGAGAAAGCCGACGGGAGAACCGAAGCCGTGAACGTGGTAATCGCCGCCGTGACCGGGCAGTTCCTGATGATCAAGGCAAATCTGTGTGCGACCTTCGAACTGGATGTATGCCGGCTGCCCGTCGCAAACTTGGTACTCTTTCAGGCGACCTGAAATTTGAACACCTGAATTGAGTTCGACGGTATTGGGAGTTTCGGCGAGCTTCGCTTTTTCGAGGCCCTGCACACCACCCAGTCGAAAGGCCATCATCGCAGCGAGTTCCTCGAGCACCGTCACCAGATGGCCGAAGCTCGGGGTTACAAACAACTGGGGTTGAGGTTCGGTGATGTCGTAAGAATAATTGACGCAATCGATGGTGAGCGGGATTTTTTTCACCTTCGGCTGCAGGCAAGCCTGAGCCTCGCCCACGGACGACAGAAGACCCGCGCCGAAAATCTTTGGCGAATCGAGCGTGCCGATCAATCCGTACTCGGCCGTCCACCAATTCATTCGGCTCAAGAGGGCCGCTTCTGAGATGTGCTTGATGTTCGCGGTGACCTCTTCGAGCTGCTTCTCGGCAGCGCGGATTTGTTCGTTGGTTGAGCTTGGATCTTCTTTCAGGTCGCTCAAAACGCGAATGGCTTCGTATTGGTCCATATCGGATTTTGAGATGATCGCTTTTCTCGCCACCTGCGCGTAGGCGCGAAGGTATCCCGCGTATTCTGGCTCGATCAAAATAGGAGCGTGGCCCGCGGCTTCGTGAACGATATCCGGAGCGGGCGTGTAGAGAAGGTGATCAACACTTCGCATATCGCTCGCGATGGGTAAGTATCCCAGCGCTTGAAGCTCCATGAATGCCGCCGGCGGAATGAAGCCGCTCACTGGAACAGCCCTCCAGCCGAAGCGCTCGAGCTTCTCGCTCATTTTTTTTATTTCGGGGATGCGGTCGACTTCGATGCCGGTTTTTTCAAGTCCCGCATTGTAACAGGGATGAGCGTGCTTGGAGAGGAAATCGATCAGTTGGCGCATGATGTAGCGCCAGACCTCTTGATCGACGGGCGTGTAGCGGGAGTAATCCTGCTCGACGACATAACGCTTGAGATGTGCCGGTAACATAGAAAACCGCCTTGGTCAGAGGTGCGGATCTTTTTGTGTGAGGTAATTTTTGATGTAGTCGGCGACCGCTTTCTCGAGAGGCCACTGCGGCTTCGAAAGACCGAGCGCCATCAAACGCTGAATCTTCGCTTCGGTGAAGTATTGGTAACGAGGCCGCATCTCCTCGGGAATGTCGATCCAATTGATCTTCATCGGCTGGCCCATATTCTCGAAAACTGCCTGGGCAAGATCGAGCCACGTGCGAGCCTGACCGAAACCCATGTTGTAGATGCCGGAAGGTTTATCTCCCTTCATCAGCTCCAAACACCAGCGCGTGATGTCTTTCACGTAAACGAAGTCGCGCATTTGTTTTCCGTCTGCGAAGTCGGAACGATGCGATCGAAAGAGATTCAATGAACCCGTATCGCGAATCTGATTGAAGGCTTTGTAGACGACGCTCTGGAGAAAACCTTTGTGGTACTCGTTGGGTCCGAAGACGTTAAAGAAGCGAAGTCCGTACCAGTGGGGCGGAGTTGCCGTTTGGGTTTCAACCCAACGATCAAACGCGGCCTTCGACTCTCCGTAGGGATTGAGCGGCTTGAAGATCTTAGAGGGTTGCCCATCATCGAAACCCTCTTTGCCATCTCCGTAAACGGCGGCGCTCGAAGCGTAGATGAGGGGCTTGCGATTTTTTGTGCACCAGTTCCAGAGACGGCGAGTGTACTCGACGTTATTCTCATTTAAGAATTCGACGTTCGTTTCGATCGTGGAAGAGCAGGCGCCCATGTGCAAAATGGCTTCGACTTCGGCACCTGAGGATTCGAGGTACGCCCAGATCTCGTCTTTCAGCAGGAACTTCTTGTAGCGAAGCTTTTTGAGAAGCTCGGGTCGCTCTCCGAGCGAAACCGTATCGACGCACACAATGTCTTCGCGGCCGTGCTGGTTCAGGTCCCACACGAGCGCACTGCCAATAAAACCGTTAGCTCCCGTCACGATAATCATCGCCTAGGTTCTAACAAGCTTACCGCCCGAACACAACTAGCCGCTCAGATGTCCTCTTGGAACTCAAAAGCGAGATTGACCAGAGCCTGGTAGAGCCTTCCCGCATTGGATTGCAGGTTGATGGGTCTCGAGGGGGCGGCACCGCGGGGCGCCTGGTGCGCAATAAAGAGTGCAATGGCCGCCTGAAGCTCATCTTGGCTAATTCCGCGGCGCTTGGCCTTCAGGATTTCGTCGATGACGAACTCCGCTCCATTGCCGGTGATTCGGCCCGCGCGATTACGATCTTCGGCGCGCAGGCAGAAAGGTTTAAGTGAGCTGGGCTTTGTGGCATCCCATCCCGCGAGTTTCAAGATCTGAGCGTAAGCGCGTTCAAATCGATCGATCTTCGCGCGAAGTGAGCCCCGCAATTTAACATCGGCTTTTTTAGCGTGAGCGGACGCGATGACGTCGAGGATTTCTTCGGCCGTCACGCGCATTTGTCCTTCTTCATTTGCGTTCATGAGAAGTCGCGGGAGTTCGCGCAGACCCGCGCGCATGTTGAAGATCGCGGGCCGATTGACACCGTCAGGGAGACGTTTTTCGCCGGCTTTGGTTTTCATTTTTTCGAGGACGAGGAAGGACTGATAGAGCTCCTCAATCGCCCCGCGCTTATCCGCAATCAGCTTGTTGATCTGTGATTCCTCGAAGCCGACTTGGAAGAGGAAGTGGCGACGAAGGGTCAAATCGAACTCACGGTCGAAATCCTTAACATACTGGCATTCAGCGAAGGTCTCGATGCCCTTGCGTTTTCCCGTTTCGAGGAAGTGTGCGCATTGGGCGAAGACCTGAATCATCAGGCGTGCTTTTCCGCGTTGTTCGTTGAGATTCGTCGAGAACCGCTGGACATCGTCGTAGCGATACTGATCGTGTCTGAGGCCGAACTGGCGGATGCTTCCGTAGTCGATGATGCCGGCCGAGGCGAGTACGTTATCACCATCCCAGTCGAGCCACGCGAAGACGTACTCCCGTTCCAGGCGAGCGGTGAAGCGAGCGAAGTCGCGGGCGAGTTCGCGCACCATGCAGCGGTACTTGTCTTTCGCTCGAGGAGAAAACTTCCAGGCACGGTTTTCGATTTGGCGCTCGATCAGAAAATCAGTCGCGCGGCGCAGGGGCTCGATTCGGCCCTGTTTCAGATAGAGAAAGATATGGGCGGGACGAACGAGATTCGGTGCCGCGCGTACGCCGATGCCGCAGCCTTTTCCGAGATCGATGACGGTGAGAACGCGCTCGGTCCCGATTCCGTTATAGTGAAAGATCTCGGAGAGCATGGCCGAGCCGAGAAGTTCGCTCACGTCGGCGAGACCGCAGCCGTAGCCGAATTCCGCAGCACCAGTTTTCAGCGGGCGATTGGCTTCGACCGAGCCCGGTGCGAGGCAGGTCACGCCCGTGCCGCGACTGCTGATGTCCCAAGTGATGCCGTTGTTCTTGATGGAACCATTCCAGATCCCGCGTCCGTCGCCGGATGTACGCCCTTGTTTGTTTGCATGTTGAAGTTGCAGATAGCGCGTCGCCATATGCGGGTGGGGCTTCATCTTCGCTTTTTTCGGATCAAACCCATTTTGTTGATCGTATTCGTTCACGATCTGAATGCAGAACGTTTCTAGGATTTTTTCGGTCAGTTCCGGAGTGAGAGTTTCTGGATGATGGGCGGGGATCAAACCCATTTCGCGGGCGAGGGCGAAGTTGAAGTAAAGAACCTTGCCCTTTTCAAGCCGTCGCACCGGGTAGTTGACGTACCCTTCAGGGACCGCCGACTGCCACGGGTGGCGTCCGTCGATCGCATCGAAGGCCGAATACGCGTTCTCGGGGGCGTTCGTTCGCCGACTGAATCGTGCCTGCAAGTTGGTTTTCTGAACGAATCGTTTCGACATCGCCCTTCCGTCTCGTTTTATGGCAGTCTCTCTTTGAACTGATCGGAAGATTGACGGAGGACTTAAATTTCCGATCAGAATTCACTTCTTGATGCGTTTGGCCACGATTTCGGTCGCCACTTGTCTGCAGGCTGGACCTTAGGCAGGTTGCAAATCGAGCCGCACTGGATGACTCTGTTGAAGACGATGAGGCAGACATTGATCCATATGAATAGCCAGACTTTGAGCCAGCTCTCTCGCATCATGATCGGCGTCTTGACCGCCGCCAGTCTCCTCGCCTGTACGAACGAACGGCGAATGGAAGCACCACTGGAGACGTCACCTGGATCGGCCAAGGCAACTTCACGAACGGTGAGTTGTTCGGCCGAAGATCTCGCGACGTTTGACCGACCCGAAGGCGAAGTATTGGACCTCGACCGCGAGCCGCTTCCGAAGGGTCTCTATCTCGCGAATCTTTCCGAGATGCTCGTTGAAAGAAAATTGGAGTCGGGAGCGGTCGCAAGACTTCTGGCCCGCGAGCTTCAGGGTTCGAAGAACGGCGAAATCATCTGCTCAGAGAACATGGAAAAACTGGCGCCGTTTGACTTGGCGATCATGGGTCTCGTGAAATTTGATACGTCCGTGAATCCCGCTGGCGAAAGTTTCACTGCCCGTCAGTTCTACGTTTTCTCCGATCGAAATGGTCACGGCGTGATCCTTTCGAATCCGGAGCTTGGAAATCGTGGTCAGGATCTCAAGAGGTTCTTAACGACGGGAATGGCGCGCGGCCAGTTCGTGCGTCTGACGGATCGTCAGTATCTTTTGAGGTTCGTCCGCGAGCGTGAGGGAGCGAGGATTCGCCTCTCCATTCGGCTCGAACTTGTTCCTTCTGGCTATTAAGTCCACTCAATGGCGGCAACGCCGCCTCCGAGAGTTTGCGAGTTCGTGATTTGGCCCTTCCAAACTCGGGCCGCCGCGAGCTGAATCTGATCTTTGTAGGCGAAGAACCTCAGGTCAAATTTGAAACCGTCATCTTCCGGCATCGACTTCAGCCGCACGCTCGGTGCGGGAACGTATTCTTGCACCACGTACGAGCCCTGCATGATTTCGGCAAACGCGTTTCGCCGAATCGCCGAACCCCGGTACGCCGCCTTTCCGCCAAATGACCTCTTCGGTTTGAAGAAGAGATTCTTGCGATCATTCCAGACTTTTTCCGCATCGCCGTAATCCTGAAGATCCCAGCTGTGGATCAGCGTTCGCTCGATGACTCCCTTGGCTTCAGCGCTGATGGCGAGCGCTTGGACGGCACCGGGCTTTGAAAGTTCCAAGAGTCGCTGTTTGTCGGCGAGAAGGCGATATTCGTGCGGGTGGGGAGTGATGCAAGCGGATCGGGACACCATCGCCTCGCGGAGCGCTCGGTGCTCGGCATTTTCGAAGTAAAAATCGGTGTCCCGATTGTAAACCAAGTGAATTTGGTTTTCGTTCAGTTTCAGTCTTCCATCCTCGAAACGAAGGGAGCGTGAATCCGCGATTTCGGTTTTGATTCGGTGGTTGCCGAAAAGTTCTTGGTAAAACAAGAACTCCAAAAACATTCGCTGCTTTTCGGGAGATTCATCGGCGATGACGGCGCGGATCTCTTCCGGAGCATCAGGAAGAGCAAGGCGCACCTCATTGAGGAAGGCCATGACAATGTCTTCGGAAAAGTTTTTTGAGAAGAGATTGGGAACCGCGTGAACGTCGTGAAGAAGATCAACGATCAAGCTCATCGAGGCGTTCGTGTTGATTTCGATGAGGCGGAGTTGCCCCTTTTCGTCCACGTGAAAATCGTAACTCATCAGGACCGAAAAGTTGCCGGGATCGGGCGTCGTCGGATTGAGCGAAGCTAATTCGCGACCGCGCTCCGCGAGTTGTCGGAGTTCCCAGAACGCCGAGACGATCTCGCGAGCTTGGTCCGCGTAGTTTCGGGATAGCGGAATCGTATCGGGGCAAATCAGTGGCTTATGTAAGTTCGCACGCGGATCAAATACGCGCGCGGAGGCGGGATATCTTTTTTCGATCTGAGCGACGAACCGCTCGTAGAAGTCCACGCTCAGCGTCCCGGCGTAATCGTTTTATCGCCAGGTTTCCAGCCCGCTTGGCAGAGTTCTCCCGACTGCAGCGCAATTAGGACGCGCAAGATTTCGCTCGCATCGCGACCCACGCTCAAATTGTGAACGCTGATGTACTGAATTTTTTGTTCAGGGTCGATCAGGAAGGTGCCACGGACCGCAACACCGCGATCCTCGAGGAGGACGCCGTAATCGCGGGCCAAGCGGCGAGCCGTATCCGCTAGAAGCGGGTAATTGAGGTCTTTGAGGTCATCTCTCAGCCAACGACGGTGCGCATGCTCGGAGTCGACGCTGCAGCCGAGAATTTCGCAGCCGACGTCTTTGAATTCTCTTAAGCGGTCGCGGAACTGCGTGAGCTCCGTGGGACAAACAAATGTGAAGTCAGCCGGATAGAAGAACAAGAGAACCCACTTGCCCTTGAAGTCACTGAGGCTGATGTCTCTGAATTCTCCGCCGTCGATGACAGCTTTTGTGGTGAAAAGCGGCGCCTGTTGACCGATCATTGGCATGGGATGTCCCCCTTTTAAACGCTCTCTTTTGTTGCCATGGATTCATTCAGGCGGCAAGACATAGCAGACGAGACCTCTTTGAAATGGATGAAAGAAGAACCAAATGAAACTGATCTCCTGGAACGTAAACGGCATTCGCGCTGTCTACAAAAAAGGCTTCATCGAATTCATCGAGCGTGAAAATCCTGACCTGCTGTGCGTGCAGGAGACCAAAGCGCACCCCGAGCAGTGCGAACCCGCGCTCATGCATCCGGCGGGCCGCCTGAGCTTTTGGTCCTCCGCCAAACGAAAAGGCTACTCGGGTGTTGCAACCTTTGCGCGTGAGCGGCCCGTCGCCGCTTTTACCGAGATCGGAATGCCCGAGTACGATAACGAGGGACGAGTCGTGATCACCGAGCACGCCGACTTTCGGCTCTACAACATCTACTTCCCCAACGGTGGATCGGGCGAGGTGCGACACGACTTCAAACAAAAGTTTCTTCAGGATTTGAATTCTCACCTCAAGCCGCTCGTCGACGCCGGTCAGCCGATCATCGTCGTCGGGGATTACAACGTTGCGCACAAGCCAATCGACATTTATGATCCCGTTCGCCTGGCCGGGGAGAGCGGGTTTCTCCCCGAAGAACGCGCATGGTTCGATACGTTTCTGTCCCTGGGATTCGTCGATACATTCCGGCACTTTCACCCGACGGAACCGGATCGTTATACGTGGTGGTCTTACGTGGAGCGCGGGCGCCTCGGAAACCGCGGATGGCGCATCGACTACATTTGCGTGACGAAAAATTTAGTTTCGCGCTTGCGGCGCGCGGAAGTCCTCGACGGGCAAATGGGCTCTGATCACTGCCCCGTGCTCGTGGAATTGGAGTGAGCGATGTGGCTTCTGCTCGTCGTCCTTTTTCCCTTCTTTGAACTCTACATGCTCTTCAAAATCGGAGCCCGAATCGGATTGGTGAATACGCTCTTCTGGCTTCTCTCGGCGTTTGTGCTCGGCATTGGGCTTGCGAAGGCTCAAGGGCGATACATAGTTGAAAAACTTAAGTCGACGTTTGCGCAAGGGCAAATGCCTCCGGAGGCGCTCATCCACGGGATGATCATCCTCATCGCAGGAATTCTCTTCGCAATCCCGGGGTTTCTCTCCGATTTCGTCGCGTTGGTCATGATTGCGCCTGGATCGCGGCATCTCATCGCGCGAATGCTGCGCAAGAAGTTCGAGAAGCAAATTGCAAATGGTCAGTTTCGAGTCTTCTCGTTCGGCAACGGCTTCGGCGGCTTCGGCGGCTTCGGCGGCTTCGGATCGACAACGCGGCCTAAGTCCGAGCCGACCTGGGAGCGTGAAGTTTCTCCAAGGGTCATCGACGTTTCTCCAGTTTCCTCGGAGACGATAGAGAAACCA
>SXSP01000329.1 GCA_005792225.1 Bdellovibrionales bacterium
CGAATCTCGAGAGATGCGTGCGTTCGGTTCCCTTCGCCGATGAGGTCGTCATCGTCGACAGCGGGAGCACCGACGGAACACTCCGTATCGCACGAAGCTTGGGAGCAAAAGTCTTCGTCGAGGAATGGAAGGGATTCCGCGATCAAAAGCGTCGCGCGACTCAGCTCTGCCGTCACGATTGGATTCTCAGTCTCGATGCCGACGAGGCCTTAAGCCCGGAGGCCGCGAAAGAAGTCGAGCGTCTTCTCGGCTCACCGAAACTGGGTGATGCCACCGGTTTTGAGTTTCCGCGGCTCACTTGGAATTTGGGTCGTTGGATTCGGCACGGCGGTTGGTATCCCGATCGCCAGCTCCGTCTCTACGATCGCAGGCACTCCCGCTGGGAGGGCGGAACCCACGTTCATGAACGGGTCGCCACCCGACACGTGGGTCAACTCGAGCACCCGATTTTTCATTGGCCCTTTCCCGATCTCACGAACCAAGTTGAGACGAACAATCGATACTCAAGTTTGGGCGCCAAGGAACTTCAGAGAAAGGGTCGTAAATTCTCGGTCTCGCTCCTCGTGTTCAAGCCCCTCTCGAAATTCATGGAGACTTACATCATCAAAAAAGGTTTCCGCGATGGGCTTGCGGGCTTCATTATCTCAGTTGGAGCCGCCTATTCGATTTTTCTGAAATACGCGAAGCTCTGGGAGCTGGAAAACAAAAAGGACGACGCCTCATCTTGAGATGAGGCGATCAACGCTCTCAGAGATTTTTGCTGGTCTTCCGATGAGTCTGTATCTCGGAGACAAGCAAAATGGCTCAACTTCAGCTCTTGTTGGTGACGGTCCTCCTCTTCTTTGCAGTCGGCGCAGCGGCCGCCGATGAATCCTGCGAGTGCCTCGAATCCACCTGCGGTCCCTGCGAGGTCGAGACGGGAACGACTTTTTACTCCGCGAAGTGCGGGCCTGGTCTCACCAAGGTGAAATCTTGCAAGAAGGCCACGTGCGAGGCCGTCGATAATCAAAAGCAGTGTTTGGCCCTCTTCAACAAAGCTCCCGCTGATACGAAGGCGACTTCCGTCGAAGTTAGCTCCACCCGCGAAATCGCAAACCATGCTCCCGAAGCCGGGCAGATCGTCGACATCGCCGGTGAAGCGAAAATCCATCATGCGAACGGCGTAACCGAAAAGCCTCGAAAGCGTGAGAGCGCCTACGTCGGCGACGTGGTCGAGACCGCGCCCGAAGCGCGAGTCAAAATCCTTCTCCGCGACGGAAGCGAGATGATCGTCGCTCCAAACTCTCGCGTAAAAATTGAGAAAGTCGAAGTGAGCGGGATCACCAAGCGACAGATCGCGATGCAGGTCCTCGCCGGCAAAGTCCGAAACAAAGTTCAAAAGGAATATAAGGGCGACAACTACTATCAAGTGCGAACCGAAACGGCCGTTGCGGGTGTACGTGGAACGGACTTCATTGTGAGTTTCGAACCCGGCGCTCAAGAGTGGGTGAGTGAAGTCCGTACGATCGAGGGCCTCGTCAAACTTCAGAGTGCCATTGCCGCAACCGAAGGCGGAGTGCCGGCCTGGATCGAGATCCCCGCCGGAACGTACGGATCTGTCATCCATGAAGCTCCGTCCTCAAGCGTTGGACAACAGCTAGAAGAGGTCGCTGCGCGGTCACGGGTGACGCCTCTCTATAAGATGAAGGAAGAAGATCTTCGTGCACTTAAAAACGGAGAGGACTTCTTAGCCGCTCGTGGTTCGGTTGAAAAAACTCCGACGCGCTCGATCGCATCGGAATCGAGCGATGAGATCTGCCAGGCTCCCGCCGGACGATTCAATCAGTGTTCATGGACCTGCGAGAACAACCCGAAGGGTGAGAAAACTTGTCGCACCGACCTTCCGAACGTCACGTGCGTCCGCCGGCTCTGTCGTGCAAACGGAATGTGGGTTGAGCCCAAACGCGTTCCCGCAAGCGAGTCATCGCGTTGCGTAGGAAATCAGCCAACTGTCCGGGATTGCGAGAGTTACTGGTGATCGCCCACTGGTTCCACTGTTGAACTTCGGTTTGAATTTGGAACCACCCAAATTGGAATTGTTTGGTCAAAAAGGCACCGCGGTGAGTGCGCGTTCGCCTTATCTCTCCCATTAAATTGTTTTTGGGTAAGTGGTGCGCTGAGTCTTCAGTATGGCTCAGCCTGGTACGAACTTTGAAGTGCTCCTTCGGTAACTGACTGAAGGGGGAGCAAATGAAAGCATCCATCAAAGTTTCCATCAAAGCATTGAGCATCTTCGCCGCAACTCTTGCAACGACTCTCATGACAGCAAAAGCTCAGGCTATTGTTCCTCAGCCGGGCGCCTTCATTCCTTCGCGCTGCGGTTCGCCGGAAGCCGAGACTTTCCACTTCGACGTTTCGGTGACTCAGGTTTGCATCGGCCGCATCTCCGGCGAGCAAGATGCGCTCAACGGCGCGGCGGTTTCCTTCACGCTCTCGGATCATTCCAATACCGTTTTCAAGATCATCTCGACGGCAAGTGAACTCGTTGCCTACATGGATGGCACGATCAAGACGACTTATTTCCTTCAGAACGCTCAGGGTGAGAAAGCTTCGATGAAAGTCACCCAGTCTTCCGACGGAGAAATCATCAGGGCTGTCGGACGCGTCGGTACAGCTGCGTTCTTCGTTGATTCGTTCGAAAACGTTTTCGTGATTCAATGAGCGCTAACCGCTAGGGGCCGATCCGGCGTCTTAGCATGAGTTCCCCGACAAGATGACTTCGACAAACGCCGCGAAAGCGCCTGCCCCCCAGGACTTCGCGGCGTTTGTATTTTCAAGACCTCTTAGAAGGCAAATTTGGCGTGGAGACGGCCGGAGCCCATGATCCCGTCACCATATTCAACCGTCGTTGACGAGCTGACCGCACGGAGATTCACACCCGTAGCTTGCGCCATGAGCTCCATTCCGAAGAGTTCCGTAAATTGAAAGCCGAGTCCGAATTGGACTCCGACTTGCCCGCGAATGGTGAACGTCGAATTTGTTTGGCCGGGCGTGAAGTGAGGAATCGCGTAGTTTAATCCAAATGGAATGTAAAACTGCTCCCATTTATAAACTGCATTCGCGTAGAGAACTTCCTGCCGGTAATTCGGCCGTGTTCCCGTGTAAGTGACCTCCGTCGTGGTTCCGCCGGAAGTTGATTTTGCCTTCGTGAAGTCGCGTTTGCCTTCGATGATGAGTCCCGCCTGGAATCCCCACGACTGCTGCGGCATCTGCCGGTACTCGAGAATGAGGCCGAGGTTGGGCTCTGATTCGAAAGTAGCCTCACCCTTGTCGGTCGAGCCGCCGCTCGTGACCTGAACTTCGCGGAAGGTCAGTGTGTCCGTCCCGCCGTAGTAAGCACCCACCACGAATCTGCGCGCGCGCTCTTTCGGCGCTTCCGCCGCCGGTGCTGGTGCGGGCGTCGCCGCAGGAGTCGCCGTTGGAGCGGGTGTCGGGGATTGAGCCAGCGCGGGCGGAACGAGGGCAAATAACAAAAGAGTCGCGAATAGGGATTTCAAAACGAGTCCTCCTTAAGTTTGAGCGCGCGAGAATGGCACCGTTACGCCCAGAAGTTAAGCCCGAGGTCGCAAAAATCCACGTGCCTTGAGGGGCTTAGCGCCAAGCCACCCTCCCGGGAAATTCTCGTTGCCAGACGCCATCTTGGGCCCTATAACTGTCGGACATTTCTCGTTTGTGGTGGCCGTAGCTCAGTTGGTAGAGCATTGGATTGTGATTCCAAATGTCGCGGGTTCAAGCCCCGTCGGTCACCCCATTTCAAAATAAAAGGGCAGCAACAGCTGCCCTTTTATTTTGAAATGGAGCTTCCGCCGGGACATGAACTCTCCGGGCGGGTGAAGGCCCCTTGTGCCCGCGTCGAAGGGCGCCAGTGGCGCGCTTCGATGCGGAGCATGGACGCAAGACCCGCCGGAGGATCGAAGATCCGTAAGCGGTGTCGAGTTCCCGAGGCGGATCGAGCCCGCGGCTCGATTGGGCGAGCCGCCATCTTGTTCGCTTTCGTTTTATACCAGGGCCTACGCATCAAAACTCATCAAAATTTCTGCGAATTGACGAATACC
>SXSP01000330.1 GCA_005792225.1 Bdellovibrionales bacterium
CGAAGGTGCCGAGAGGATGATGCGTGGAAAGGTTCTCGATATCGATGGCCGCAGTGGCTACTACGTGACCCCGAGTATCTTCCTCGTCAAAGAATTCCGCCCGGAATCGGTTTATCAAAAAGCCGAAATCTTCGGACCTAACGTTGCGATCTACCAAGTCGACGATTTCGATGAAGCGTTGAAGATCAATGACTCGACCGGTTTCGGTCTCGTGACTTCCGTGTTCTCGAAGAGCCGCGATTTGTACGAAGAGACGCGACTCCGGGCACGAGTGGGCCTTGTAAACTGGAATCGTACGACGAACGGCGCGAGCTCGCGCCTTCCGTTCGGAGGTATCGGTAAATCAGGCAATGACCGGCCGACGGCTCATCATGCCGTGTTCTACTGCACGGTGCCGGTTGCGAGTCTTGAGGATCAGTCCGGCTTTGATCCAAAAGCCGCGCAGCTTCCCGGAATCAACTACGAGCCCCTGAAGTAAGAGAAATTGATGGGAATGATGAAGAAGATCATCTTGGTTTGCATCACACTCGTGCTCGTCGCCGGAGCGGCGGTTGGGCTACTCGCTTTGCGCTTCTTGCAGGAACCGGCCTCGTCATCGACGGAAGTCGCCGTCTTCGAGGTTCGTCCCGGCGAGAGCTTTAAGACCATCGCGCGTAGGCTCGAAGGCCAGGGATTGGTGACGAGCGCGACCAAGCTCGACATCTATGCGCGCGTCGCGGGTCTCGCGAATAAGGTTCGCGTGGGTGAGTATGCCATTCGCCGCGACTCAAAGCCGAAGGACATCATTAACGTTCTCGTCTCGGGTAAGAGCATTGAATATTCAGTGACGGTCACCGAGGGTTCGAACCGCTTTGAAATCGCCGATACCCTCGAAAAACAAGGCATCATCCGTAAAGACGAATTTTTGAAGCTGACTCAAGATCCGCAATTCGCACAGGCGCTTCTCGGCGAGCCGCTGACGAGTCTCGAGGGTTACTTGTTCCCCGAAACCTATCACATCACGAAGTTCACGGGCGCGCGTGGGCTTGTGAAAATGATGGTGGACCGATTCCGTGAGAATTTCGCAAAGGTGAGAATGAACCCGAGCGTTCGGATGAGTCGTCATCAGTTCATCACTCTCTCCAGCATCGTTGAAAAAGAGACGGGAGCTCCGGAAGAACGAGCGGTGATCGCCTCGGTTTTCCATAACCGCTTGGCGAAGCGAATGAAGCTCCAAACGGACCCGACGGTCGTTTACGGCGTTTGGGAGAAAACCGGAGTATGGAACAAAAACATTTCGAGACAAGATCTCATCACACCGACTCGCTATAATACCTATACGCTCGATGGCCTTCCACACGGTCCGATCTCGAACCCGGGACTCGAAGCCATGCAGGCGACAGCGAATCCCGCGCAAACCGAATTTCTTTTCTTCGTGAGCCGAAACGACGGCACTCACGTTTTCTCGAAAGATTACCGTCAACACCAAACTGCGGTGACGAAGTTTCAGCTCGACCGCAAGGCCCGCGAGGGCAAGTCATGGCGTGATCTGAAGAACCGCTCTGCCGTTCCTTCAAAAGTTATCGAAGCCAAATAAAAACACCCTTCCTTGCGGAAGGGTGAAAACAAGAACAGTGGGGGGGAATAGGACACTTCGTTCATCCCGCCGACCGATGCGCCTCCGGAATCATCGCAAAATGCGACGGAACGCCTGAGAGCTTTCATCGTAGCGGTAGACGTTGAGATGACCCACGAGGTTTTGATCAAAGCTAGGTGCGAGGATCTCGGGGCGGCCATCGCCGTCTATGTCATCAACTGCCAAGTTGGTCGCCTGACCGTTGAAGCTAAAAAAACCATCTTTCGAATCCGGCATTTCAATCTTCTCGAGAAGCTTTTGAGTGCCGTCGATCTCTGAAGCGTAGACCTCCAGGTAAAGCGCATCGCGCGTTTTTACTTTCACGACCTTTAAGGCCTCGCCTGTCCCGTGAAGATCGCCCGCCGCGGTCGACACGATTGTGCGGTAGTCTTTCAACACGGCTCCGCGGATTTGGGAGCGGACTTCAGGATGAAGTGCTGCAACCAACATCGTAACAAACGCCGTCGAGAGAACTAACCGACCCGCCTTAAACAAAAATCCTTGCGGAATCTGGATGGCAACGGGTGAGAAAGAGTGCGTCTCTTGTCTCTCAATTTTCTGAGCTATGACTGCACTCATCCGTTCCTCCGATTCCGCGATGCTGTACCCACTCATCAATGCGAACGAGATGCCAAAGACCTTTGAGATTCGTTAGTCAATTCAGATACTTGCGAGGCGACGGTTTGATCAATGTTTGGACACCTGTGAAGGGGGTGTGCCGATTTTGAGCCGCTTTCCTTTCAAGGCCTTGATCTTTGAGGGAGTTTTCCGTGTTCGAGGGAGTTGCGTTCAATGTGTTGGGGTGTCGAGTCCCTATACAGGGGGGGGGGAGAGTCCTTCTTCCGGTTGGGACTCGGGCTCCTGCCCTCGCCCGCATGGCGCCCTCCGGCGCCAACGCCTCCGGCTTGCGGGAGGTCCCAACCGGAAGAAGGACTCCCCCTCGCGTGAGGGACGATGACAGGCACTTGAATGGGGTTGGGAGTTCATCTACGGTTTGAGGATATGAGCGGTACATTCACGGATGAATTTAGAAGTCAGTTTTATCAGCTTCTCGAGGCTCGGCGGTCCATTCGGAAATTTAAGCCTGATCCGGTGCCGGGCGATGTCCTCGAAAAGATCCTGGCTGCGGGGATGCAGGCGCCCTCGGGAAAAAATCGGCAGAACTGGAGGTTCTACGTGTTGCAGGGAAAAAAGCGAGATGATTATCTCGCGCTCTCTCAGAAGTCTTGGCTGGGCATCAAGGACATCCTCGAAAAAAGACTGAAGCCGTCCCTCTATCAGTTTACCGAAAGGTTTTTCTTCACGCTCGGTGAGGCGCCGGTGGTGGTTCTCTGTTATTCGCATAACGACGCGGAAGAAAGATATCACACCAGCATTGGCAGTGTTTACATGGCGGTCGAGAATATAAACCTATCGTGTTTTGCCGAGGGTTTGGGATGTTGCACGATGGGAGCCCCGATCGAAATTCGCGAAGACGTCGATCGTTTTATCGGTGTTGATCAGACCGAGGAGTATAAGCGCGGCGAGCTCGAGCTCCTCTGCGCGGTCGTGCTCGGTTATCCCGATCATCAGCCGCCCAAGGCACCCCGACAAATCGAGGGGCGAGTCATTCACCTCACTTGAGTGCGATGAAGCTGATTTGGCGGCCCGCACGTTCGCGATCTCGGCGGAAAGATTCGTGCGTTTGAGAGCTCACGGTGTCGATGGGGAGTTCAAGAACCCTTTCGCGCTCGATACCACACGAACTGAGTTGAGCCCGCATGATTGCCAGAAGATCGACTCTTACCTTGGTTTCGTCCTCGTGCGGTCGAAGCGATGTCATTTCAGATGAGTAGCCCCGCACGGCTTCGAAGCGACTTTCAAGTCTTGCACCGACATCTCGTCCAACTTCGAAATTCGCGGCTCCGATGTGCGGTCCGATCCACGCGCGAGCTCCACCGAGCGTGATGCCGTTTTTTTTCAGCTGGGCGCAGAGCTTGCGCACGATTTCGTTTTCGACCCCTCGCCAACCCGCATGGGCTGCCGCGATCGTTCCGCTCTGCGGATCAAAAATCGTGACGGGAATACAATCGGCGGTCCGAATACAAAGCGCGACTTTCCGTTTTTGCGTGTAATGAGCGTCGGCTTCCGGCGGGTCACCCACGAACGGAGAATGCACGATGATGTCGGAATGAGTTTGTTTGAGAATCACAATTTCGTAGTCGGGGAAAGCCGCCGCAACGGCTTCGCGTTCAGATCTCCGATCTCCGAAGAAAACTGTGATATCTGAATCTTCGTAAACCTTGCCGAGCGGATGTTCCTGATAAAATTGAGCGAGGCCTGGGGTGAAGATCATTTTTGGGCCTCATCGATGTGGATCTCGTAACGATCGTGGTAAAGCGGAAACTCGCAGTGGGTGAGGAGGGGCATCAAATCCTGCGGCCACGGAGCTTGAAAGGTCATCATCTTCTTTGTTGTTGGATGAACGAAGCCGAGCTCCATCGCGTGAAGCGCGAAGCGCGGCATCTCTTCAATCATCTTCCGTAGGTGAACGGATTTAAGATTTTTCAATCGCTTCGTCGCGCCGTACGTGACGTCGCCCACGATCGGGTGACCAGATTCAGAGAGATGAACGCGGATTTGATGCGTGCGACCGGTTTCGAGTCTCAGCTCAACGAGCGAAATGCCCGAAGGATGATAGCCCGCGATTTTGTAATGAGTAACGGCGGGTTTACCATCGGAAGTTCCGTCGTCGCGCACGGGAACGGACGCAACTCTTTTGCGATCCTCGGGATGCCGCTTGAGATGACTCCGGATTGTCCCGCTCGGCGACTTGAACTGGCCGAAGGCGAGGGCGCGGTAGAGTCGATGGGTCGTCTTTCTCTGAAACTGCATCGCGAGGAAGCGTTGAGCTTCATCGTGCTTGGCGATGACGAGCAGGCCACTGGTATCTTTATCGATGCGGTGAACGAGCCCGGGGCGCTGCTCGTTGAACCCCATCGAAAGATCTTTCGTGTGGTGAAGGAGAGCGTTCACCAAGGTGTCCTGCTCGTGACCGCAGGCCGGGTGCACAACCAGACCTGCCGGTTTATCGACAAGTATCAGGTCACCATCTTCGTAAACGACTTGGAGCGGAAAATCGTATGGCTGAAGTTCCGTCGGGACAGCGAGCGGTATATCGATGTCGATCTCATCTCCTTCGTTGGTTTGGTACGAAGGCTTAAGAACGCGACCGGCAATGCGCACGCGTCCCGCTTGGAGAAGGCGAGCGGCTTGAGATCTCGTTGCAATTTGGGAGATGGAGGAAAGAGCTTTGTCGATTCTTTGCCCGGCTAATTCAGGCGTGATCTTGAGAACGATCCTCTCGAATTTATTTTCCACCGCCGGCCTTAAAGCGTTTCATGTAGCTCGCAGTCGCCTTGGCCTCGTCGATTCCGAGGTGGCGGGCGACCTGCGTGACGAACCCGCGTACGAAGACGGCCGCGGGTAATGACTTATAGTCGTTCGTCTCGAGAGCCGTGAGGTAGGGACGCGAGATGCGCGTGGATTCGCTCATTCGATCAAGGCTCACGTTTTTGTACATGCGAATGCGCTGAAGGAGCTGACCATCGAAGTCAGATGCCGCGCCGATTTCGGCTTCGAAGGCATCATCGACCTTGTAAGTGCTGATTGAAGTACGTGCCATTCCGGGAGCGAGATCCGGTTTCGGAGCCTCTCTCTTACGAACGGAGAAGGCTTCGGCTGTTGCATCTGACGGGCTCGCGAAATCGGGCAGAGCTTGATGTTCAGAGGTAAGTTGCGCGGCCGTCGGACCCGGCGGCGGCTTGGGGGCCGATGGCGCCTGGGACTCAAGAGGGCGAATCAAGGGTGTACTCTCGCCCTTCGCGAGCGACTCATCGTAAGAGCGACGGAGCGACGGATTGCTGAGAACGGCAAAGGCTTCTTCGATCATGCGGAGGAGTTCACGAGCTTCCTCGGGACTGAACATGCTGTAGAGAGCCGGATTGTCCTGCGAGTAAGTTTCGCGCGCGCGTTGGTAAGCTCGATGAATTTCGTGGTTGGGCGCCTCGGGCGCAACTTCCAAAATCTCGTAGTAATTCGTCCCAC
Organism: Bdellovibrionales bacterium; assembly: GCA_005792225.1. Classification (GTDB taxonomy): domain Bacteria; phylum Bdellovibrionota; class Bdellovibrionia; order Bdellovibrionales; family JAMPXM01; genus SXSP01. The sequence goes on from SXSP01000330.1 coordinate 5,702, forward strand.
TATTCTGGGTCATGCGTGGCTCCGTCATGGCTCCAGGCTCGTCAGCCTATTCAGTAACAACTGTTATACAACAGCTCTTAATGAATGGGGATTCAAGAGATTCTTGGTGATGCCCAAAAACTGCCCCACGATAGAACTATAAGGGAATTCGATCAGGAGCGGTCGTTTTTTGCGCAACGACTGCCATACCGCATTATCGTGGTCGACGTAACCGAGATAGTGAGTTTCGATTCCGAAGTACTTCTTGCTGACACTCTTCATCGAGTGCCCGATTTCGATGTCCTGACGAGTCCGAATCTGATTGAGCAAGATTTGCGCGTGGAACGATGCGAACTCGTCGCTCAGCTTCTCGCCGATGGCGGGGCTCGTTTGCTTGAGATGAGTGATGAGGTCAGCCGGGCTGCGAATCCCGTTTTGCGAGCGACTGTCCATTGCGGCTTCGATCAAACTCTGAATGCCGAGTTCCACCTCGGTCTGCTTCAGTTTGCGGTAGAAGCTCGCCTTCATGAAACGGTAGGCATTCTCGATTGCGGTCGGCTCGGGTGTCGTGGCGATGATCTTCTGATCCGCCGCCAGAAAGAAATCGAGAGTGTGATCACCAGTGCCCGCACCCAAATCGAGGATGACGTAAGGAGTGGGCAGGCTGCGAAGCGACGAAATCACGCGGTCGACTTGAGCTTTGGTGATGTTGGTGACATCGAGCGAGTCGTTGAAGCCGCTGATGAAGCTCAAGCCCGGAATCTCGGTTTCCACGAGCACGTCGGTGAGCTCTTTCGCGCGGCCTTTTAAGAAATCAGAGAGAGTTTGCTGGGGAACCTTGATGCCGAGACAGGTGTGGAGGTTCGCGCTCCCGAGATCAAGATCGACGAGCGTAACCTGCTTACCCAACTTCGAAAGGCAGATCGCGAGACTTGAGCTGATAAAGCTCTTCCCGATTCCGCCTTTTCCACCGCCAATCGCCCAAGTCGTGTTGGACAGTTGTGGCATCTTAGTTGGGAGTGACATTCAAAAAACCCTTCAACACTCGTCAAAGCTGCCGGAAGAATTCTATTTCTTCCGATCTTCTCGGAGCTTCTCTTCGGCACCCGACTCACGGATGTAAAGGGCTTGGACATCTTTCCAATCTAAGGGCGAGGCACGAAGGTGCATGAGCCCGAGAACTTCGGGCTGCGGATAGTCACTCATCGACGAATCCCTCACCAAGAGTCGAGAGAGCTCCGGGGGGAAGAGTGAATGGTATTCGTCATATCCATCGCCGAGGCAGAGATGAGGACCATGGACTAGGTCCAGGAGCTGCTCGGGTTCGCGCGCTTCAAGCGGCGTCAGTCGTTTCCAATCCGAACCGTCGCGCCGGAAGGTCGAAGCGAAGACCATATTCTTGTGAGCGTTCACGATCACGAGAAGCGGAAGGTCCGCTCTGCCGCAACCATTCGCGATAATTTCGGTCGTATCAAAAGCGAAGACGGGTTTTGAGATGGCGAACGCGAGCGAGCGAGCCGCATTGATCGCGACCCGAACGCCGGTAAAACTTCCGGGCCCTATGCCGACCGCGACCGCTTCAAGATCTTGCGGCGACCAGCCGGCCGCCTCCAGACAAGATTGAATTTGGGGAGTGAGGAGCTCTCCGTGAGAACCCTGCCGCTGCCAGACGGCGCGGCTTAGAACCTTGTCATCGCGAAGAACCGCCACGCCACCGTGTGACGTGCTTGTGTCGAACGCGATGACCTTCATCTTAGTTGAAGATACGGGTCACGTCGTTAAAGAGCGCAAACACCATCAAGCCCAAGAGAAGAACCAATCCCACCTGCTGGGCGATCTCCATCTTGCGCATGCTGAGGGGTGCACCACGAAGAGCCTCGATCGAGTAGAACACCAAGTGGCCGCCGTCGAGAACGGGAACGGGCAGGAGGTTCAACACGAAAAGGTTGATCGAGATGATCGCCATGATGTTGAGGAACTGCGAGGCGCCGATCTCAAACGACTTCTTTGCCATCTGACCGATTGAGAGGAAGCCGCCGATGTTCTTCGGAGAAACTTCCGCCTGGAACAAGCGAACGAAGCTTAAAACCGTGAGGCTCGTCCACTTCATCGTTTGCGAGAAGCCGCGAGTGATCGCATCGATGGGGCTTGAAGTAGCAACTTGGAAAGTCGCCGGTGTCGCGTCGACGATCATCGGGCGAATGCCGATTTCGAAACGCTTTTCTTCTTTACCCATCTGATTCATACGCTCTTTCATGTTCGGAGCGATCGAGACATTGACGGGCTTGCCATCGCGCTCGGCGACGACAGCGAGCGCCTTAACCTCGGCCTGTTCCGCAGGAGCGTTCTGACCGTACGAGCGGATGATGTTCGCGACCTGCTCAAACGAATTCACGGGCTGGCCGTCGATCGAAACGAGGCGATCGCCTTTTTGTAATCCGGCCTTCTCGGCGGGTGAACCTTTTTCGATTCCCGCGAGGTACAGGCCGGGGAACTCGATGCCGATCGAGTTCATGAGCTGCTCGGCCGTCGCGTCTGCCTTTGCGTTCGGCGCGGGGATCGAGAGTTTTACGATCGTTCCCTCAGATTGTTTTTTGGACTCATCGAGCAGACCGCGTTCAACTTCGATCGCCAACGGCTCTTTTGAACCGGCGCTCTTTAACATCGCGGCCTCAAACTCACGCCACTTTGTGATCTTCTCGCCGTTGACCGCGGTGATCATGTCACCCGTCTTTAAGCCAGCCTTAGCGGCTGTCGACTCGGGATCGCGCACGCCAACGAGAGTCGAGCGTGAGGAGTAGGTAAGACCTTCGATTTCGCCGACGTGGCGGTCCCAGCTCAGAACATTTTTGTTCTTCGAGAGCTTAGGCGTGACTTGCAGAGTCTCTTGCTCGCCGCTTACGCGGGTCACGGTGACGGGAACACTCTGATCCGCGTTCTTCTCGATGACTTTTTGGAATTCATCCCACGATTTCACCGGATCGTTGCCGGCAGTGAGGACGGTGTCACCGCTTCGGAAGCCCGCCGCGAATGCCGCTGACTTTTCTTCGATATCACCGAGTTTCGGAGTGAGCGCCTGTTCGCCGATGACGGCGACGCCCGCGAACAGCACGATCGCAAAGAAGAAGTTCATCAGGGGACCCGCGAGCACCACCGCGATTCGCTGACCGACGGGTTTTGCAGTGAACGAGTAGGCACGGTGTTCTTCCGAAACTTCCGCCGTCGGATCATCACCGAACATCTTCACGTAACCGCCGAGCGGGATCGCGGAGATTGCGTAGACGGTGTCGCCTCGTTTGAACTTGAAGATCTTGGGTCCGAAACCCAAGCTGAAAACTTCGACGCGAACTTTGTAATACTTGGCGACTAAAAAGTGCCCGAGCTCATGCACGAAGATGAGAAGACCGAGGAGAATGATCATCGGCACGATGTAAGACAGTGAACCCTGGACGAGACTGATAAGTGATTCCATAGACTCTTATTCTAGGTTCGCCCGACATCAGGGGCCAGTGTTTTTTCTCTCGCCTGCCTTAGGTAGGGTCATCACTTAAACACGTTTTGGACAGCATGCTACGACGCAGTCACATGTCGCAAAAGATGACAGGGAAAAACCGATTCAGGCGCCTAAATACTTCGCCAGGACGTAATAGATGGGGGCCGCGAAAATGACACCATCGACGCGATCAAGCATTCCGCCATGGCCCGGCATGATTGCACCGGAGTCTTTGACTTCCGCGACTCTTTTTAGAAGCGATTCGAAGAGGTCCCCAACTTGAGCGAACGTTCCCGTCGCGAGAGCCGTCAGGATCAGCCATCCCAAAGGAAGCTCTGGCAAAAAGCCAACTCCGAGACCGATTCCGGCGAGCGCTGAACCCGCGAGGCCGCCGAGCGATCCTTCCACCGTTTTCTTTGGAGACACCGGCTCGAGCAACTTGGTTTTGCCGAAGAGACGACCCGTCAAATAGGCGAACGTATCGCCACTAAAGACGATGGCGAGAAGACCGAAAAACCAGATCGTTCCTTGTTCAAGATTCAGCAAACGAATCGTGAGACCCGAGAAGGTGCCGCAATAAACGAATCCCAAGGCTCCGTAGCTCACAACTTGGAGCACCATCGGCAGATCCGTGGCGCGACTGATCGTGAGAAGCGACATCGTGAAAAAGAAAACCGAGGCAATCGCCGTCATTTCGAGAGCGAATCCTTGAGCGAATGCAGTGGTTCCGAGAATGGCCGCGCCCAGAAGAAGAAACACCCCACGTAAGTGGAGAGGCGTATCGAGACGAACGAACATCATTCGGCAGTATTCGTAGATGCAGCCGAGCCCCACTAAGGTGGTGATGGCCATCATGCCTTTTTCACGCCAAAAGTAGAAGACCGCACCGAGCAAGGCCACAGCGATGATGGCAGATATGGTTCGCGTCCTCATGATATCGACGCGTGCCTTTTAGGTGGCATCTCAAGCTGTGGGGAGGTCGAAGTCAGCTGCTGAGTTGTGCGACCGAAACGCCGTTCGCGACTCGCAAACTGTTTGAAGGCAACAAGAAGTTCCTCGCGCCCGAAATCGGGCCATAGAGTCGGAGTGATGTAGAGTTCGCTGTAAGCCGCCTGCCAGAGCATGAAGTTCGATAAACGATACTCACCGCTCGTACGAATGATGAGATCGGGATCTTGCTCGTGCACCGACGCGCTCTGGAGTCTGCGGCTAATCATGTTCTCGTCGATTTGATCGGGCGAGAGCTGGCCGCTCGCCACTTCTTCGGCGATGGCTTTGACGGCGTCGGTGATCTCCTGGCGACCCCCGTAGCTGAGGGCGAACGTCAGGCTCATTCCGGTATTGCGGCTGGTCTGCTCGATCGTTTGGTTGACCTCGGCGAGAACCGGGGCCGGAAGACGCTCGACATCTCCGATGACGGAGAAGCGAATGTTGTTCTTCATCAAGCTCTGGCGCTCGCGGCGCAGGTGTCTCGCGAGCAGAATCATGAGGAAGGCGACTTCAGTTTTCGGACGAAGCCAATTTTCGGTGCTGAAAGCGTAGAGAGTGAGTTGGGGAAGACCGAGCTCGGCGCAAGTTTCAATAATGGACTTCGCCACGCGGGCACCTTTCAGGTGCCCGAACGTGCGATCACGAAGGCGCAATTCGGCCCAGCGGCCGTTGCCGTC
>SXSP01000331.1 GCA_005792225.1 Bdellovibrionales bacterium
AGTGGGAGTTGTGAGCGGTTTGAATGAAGTTCGATTCAAGATGTCGAACGGACACGTAGGCTCAATCGCGAACTTCAATTTCCGAAATGAAGCGGGCGTACTGGAAATCGATGGTAAAAAAGAAATGATTGTTTGTTTTATTCAGAGTTCCGAACTCGAGTAACTCAGATGGTTTTTAAGCACACACTCTTATCCCCTTTGAAAGAGTGTGTGCTGGGAACTGAGGTCCATATTCCAACCCCGATTGATCTTGCTCGAAGTCTTCGTGTAAAAAGAAAACTCATCTGCTTCGAGCTTCGGCGTTTAACTCAACTTCCGAAACCCTTTAATCTCATACCTGCTTGGTTTTCAAAATTATTCCGCACCCGTCTCGCGCAAACTCGCGAATGCCTTCTGCAAGAGTTCGATGAGCTGGTTCTGCTCTGAACTCGAGAGATGTTTGATCGTCGCTTCATTCAGATCGGACCACACCTTCTCGACTTTCGGTTTTAGCTTTTGTCCAGAGGGCGTCAGCTTCACGATGAAGGCTCGGCGGTCGATCGTTGATTGGGTTCTCGTAATGTGGCCCTCAGCTTCGAGACGTTGAACCATTTTCGTAACCGTTGATGCGTCGATACCGATTTTTGCGATGAGCTCAGACTGCGTTTGGCCGTCTTGATCCCACAAGTGCATGAGAAGAATTTCTTGGCCCGGATAAATTCCGAGAGAGCGCAGAAGTTCCGCCGCTAAACCTCGGTGGGTCTTCGCGACCTGAAAGATCATGTAGCTGAGTTTATTGTCTTTGACCGCCTTGGGGTAGGTGACATCGCCCATCGTCTCAGATTGGTTTGCGGCTTTTTCTTTAGTCGTTTTGGCCATTTAGTGCTCCTAAAAAGAATGTCTTGAAAATAGTTGGCCGGCCAACTAAATTAAATTAAAAGGTTGGCCGACCAAGTATATGCCGGATGACCTAGCCAAACAAGCGAAAGGGAGCTGACGTATGAGCGCAAAAGCACTGAAGCAGAGTCTTCAAAAAGGTGGGTTAAACTTTAAAAACCGCGTCTTCATGGCGCCGATGACGAGATCTCGTGCCTCTGAGCAGAAGCCCAATGATTTAATGGTGGAGTACTATAGCCAGAGGGCATCCGCCGGCTTGATCTTCACCGAAGCATCGCAAGTCAGCCCGCAGGGCGTGGGCTATATTTTCACGCCGGGAATTCACACGGAAGAGCAGGCACGTGGATGGAAAAAAGTAACCCAGGCCGTTCATGAGAGAGGTGGACAGATTTTTCTTCAGCTCTGGCATGTCGGTCGGGTTTCGCATCCTGACTTTCATGGTGGAAAACTTCCTGTCGCACCCTCGGCTCTCGCTTTTAAAGGACAGGCCTATACAACATCTGGCCCCAAGGATGTTGTGACTCCTCGAGCGCTCGAAATCTCCGAAATCAAATCGATTGTCTCGGATTTTAAGAAGGCGGCTCAACTCGCGAAGCAATCTGGTTTTGACGGCGTCGAAGTCCACGGTGCTAACGGCTACTTACCCGCACAGTTTCTTGAAGATGGTTCAAACGTAAGAACCGACGAGTACGGTGGGAACCTCGAGAATCGCGCTCGCTTTCTCCTCGAGGTTACAGGCGCCGTTATGGAAGTCTGGGGTCCCGAGCGCGTTTCGGTGCGATTGTCTCCGCGCAATCCCCTCAACGGGATGAGCGACAGCAATCCCGAAGAAACTTATCTTCACCTCGTGCGCGAACTCGAGAAGATGAAACTAGGAATCTTACACGTTTTGGAGCCGAGCACGCTTCCAAATGCGATCGCGCCTCTAGCTCCGAAAATGCGCGAGATTTTTTCCGGGCTCCTGATCTTGAATCTTGGATACAGCCAACAAACGGCAGACGAAACGATCGCCAAAGGTTTAGCTGATGCGATTTCTTTCGGAACGCACTTTATCGCAAATCCCGATCTGCCCGAGCGATTCGAAAAGGGAATCCCGCTCGCGACGCCGGATCGAGCCACGATGTACGGCGGAACTGCGAAGGGCTACACCGATTATCCTAAAGCGGGAGGTCTGTAATGAAAGTCCTCGTGATCGGGGCCACGGGCCCATTAGGAAGAGAGATTCTCAAGCAAACGAAGGCGAAGTCATTTGCAGTCACGGCTTTAGCTAGAAAACCAGGCTCTCTCGCCGGCGTCGATGGCGTCGAAGTTGTGGAGGGAGACGTGTTCGACATTGAAAGCCTCAAACGCGCGATGACGGGAGTTGATCTCGTCATCTCCGCCTATGGACTTAAGCTCACAAGAAAACCGACAACACGTCTTTCTGAGGGAACCAAGAACATGCTCGAGGCGATGAAAGCGACCCGAGTTCCGCGCTTGATTTGCGTCACCGGTAACGGCGCAGGCGATAGCAAAGGGCACGGAGGATTTTTCTTCAATCGGATCCTTGAACCCCTCCTGCTCCACGAAATGTACAAAGACAAAACTCGCCAGGAAGATGTCATTCGGAAGAGCGATCTCGATTGGACCATCGTTCGGCCCGCCGTACTCACGAACGGCCCGCTGACGGGATCTTACCGAGCCGTCACGAATCTTTCGGATTTTAACGCGAGCAAAATCTCCAGAAACGACGTTGCAGGATTTATCGTCAACGAAATCGAGAACCGCAAGTTCAGGGAAAAAAGTGTGACATTAAGCTATTAAAGCCAGCGCGGCGTCGGTGGAGCCGCGCTTTCGTTTAAAACGAAAAATGATGACCTTGCGCTCAGAGATATCGGTGGGAGAGAAAATTATCCACGCAACCGAAACTCTCTCACACTTTCGCAAACCGATAAGTCGTCCTCTTTCCCGCCCCGAGGCGCAAGAGTTGTCCGCTCGAAACAGCATCCGTGAGCCGGCGAATCGTCGTTGCGCTCGAGAGTGCGAGGCGGGTGCGGGCGTCTTGAGCGGAAAAATCATCTGTGAAGTGCGAGCGCAGGACCTCCACAAAGGATTTTGCATCACGTGCTTGCAGGCGGGGCGGAAGCTCCGCTGGAATTTTCAATGCGATACGCGGGCGATCCATGTGGGCGAGAGTGTAGCTTGATTCTTTTAGCTCGATCTTGAGAGGAAGTTTGACTTCCGAGAGCCAGCGGCGGGTTCTGGCGAGGCACTGGTGAACGCGATCATCGGAGCGACTCGGCTCGAAATCCTCATTCGGGAAGAGGGCGGCGAAAATTTCGCGCGTGCTGAGTGGGCGGTAATGATCTTGAAGCAAGGCTCTGAGAGTCAGAAGAGTGAGCCGCGTGGGCTGGAACCACTTTTTCGTTTTCTCCGACAGTTCTCCCGTAGCGAGATCGAGGGAGGGGACTTGGCGGGAACCCCATGTGAATTCCGGATGTATCACGGCGTTCGGAAAAGTTTTGAGGATTCGCTCCCGGTAAGCCGGATAGGGTGTTCCGAAATAAAGTTTTTGGAGTACATCATCTCGAAACTGAATGCGTAAGGACTGGAAATCGAGCTCACGCAAAGTTTCCCAGAGGCCCGCGCGAAGGGCCGAAGCCCGAAACTTATTGATGGGATCAACACTTGAAGTTTCGATCGCCTCGTTGATCGCGAGTTGCCGTCGAAAAATCGATGCATCGCTGGTAACGGTGGTTTTGAGTGTTTGCAATGCACGTTGCAGGTCTTGATTTGATTTTTTTAGGTCGCCGAGTTCCGTCGAGCACCTCGCGCGAATATGGAGACCATTTGCGAAGAGCCGCATGTATCCTTGTAACTCACTCTTTTTGATCGTTCGCGTGATGAGTTCGCGAGCCTTTGAGCAACGCCCAACCGAGAAGAACGATTCGGCTAGATTATTTTCGGCAATGATCCGCAAATAAGGATCTTGGAGTGTTGCAATCCAATTTTCTAGAAGCGGAATAGATTCGGAGTATTCAAAGCGCGTGAAGTGATACCAAAATCTTGCAATGAGGACCGACGGCTCCATGGATGATAAGAGAGGAGCAAGTCTTCTTCCGGCTTCTTCGACGCTTCCCAGTCTGATGAGGATCGTACAATATTCGGCGAGCGCTGACGTGTGGACCGAGCTCCCAGGTTCCGTTTCGCGAAAGCCTCGCTGAGACAGCCTTAATGCTTCTGAGAACAATCCGCATCGCCTCATGAGGTTCGAGAGAGGCGCACAGAAGCGAAGTGGTACCGAATCCAAGTTGACTTGGTTCAGGAGCCCGATGGCTCTTTGAACCTCGCCGCGCCGGATGAAGTCTTCGGCCTTGGAAATGACCGGCGCAAAGCGTTTCAGAAAGTCCTCCTAGAGCAAAAATGGCACGGGATATCGCTGACGAATTGATTCAAATCAGTTTGTCAGCCAGAAGACCTGGTTTTTCAACCTCTTTCGAGTTGATCCATGGACAGGACGTCCGTCGTGTCGTTAATTGCAAAACGAATCGACCCTTGGACTCAATAGGAGGATACGAAAATGAAAATTCTGAAAGCAATCGCTCTCTTTTCTTGTTTGATTTCGGTTACGGCTTCAGCTTCAGCTCTGGCTTTGGCGGCTCCGTCTTCGCTTCAGCCGGCACTCGGCGAAAAGGCATGCTTTGAGCGAAAGTATACGTCCGATCATCTGCGCCGGAACCCGAAGCAACATCTCTCGTCGATGTACATTCTGGTAACGCACATGCGCGAGTCTTACTCGGATGGCGGCACCTACGATTGGGTCAACGGAACGGTCGTGGGTGCGAGCAAAAATGAATACTACATGAATGATAACGCCGGTTGTGTGTACAAGGCCGATGGAAGCATCAGCTGCAACATCGAATGCGATGGTGGTGCGTTTGAAGTTTATCCGCAATCAGACAGTGTTCTGTTCCAGGTTGCGAAAGATTACTACTTCCCCCTCTACCGAAGGGGGACCGATCAAGAGACGGCGGGGCGCGAAGACGTTCTTCATTTCAGTTCCGACGATCGCGACAACGCGGTTTACAAGCTCTACCCCGTGGAAGTAAAGAAATGTGAGGCGGCGATCGCCCGTGCGAAGATCCGCAGTTGGGGATGCTAAGAGTTAACGAGCCATGAGCCAGCGAATGCCGGTTTCTCGGGACGTTGACCCGTAAAATTGGAAGCGCGCTTCTTTAAGGAATGGGCTTCGCAGTAAACCAAGGGGTAGATCTCTGATATGAAAAATCTGTGGATGTCCTGGAGCTCTGGAAAAGATAGCGCGTACGCTTTACTCAAGCTTTTGAAGAATAGCGATTATCGAGTCACCGGGATATTTACATCTGTAAATGTGGAATATGACCGCGTGGCCATGCACTCCACGCGCGCAGATCTTCTGCGACGTCAGGCCGACGCGCTCGGTTTACCTTTGAAAGTCGTAGCGCTTCCTGCACGTTGCACCAACGAAATCTACGAAGAAAAGATGGGTGAACTCATCATTCAGGCCAAACGTGAGGGGGTGAGCGCCATGGGTTTCGGTGACCTTTTTCTCGGCGACATTCGTTCTTACCGGGAGCGTCAGTTGGCAGGATCTGGAATCGAGCCCGTATTCCCTCTCTGGGGAATGCCTACCAGTCTTCTCGCAGAAAAGATGATCGACGGGGGTATCGGCGCCGTACTCACGTGTGTCGATCCATCGCGGCTTATGCCCGATTTCGCAGGAAGGTATTTCGACCGGGCTCTCCTACGTGACCTTCCGCCGGGCGCCGACCCTTGCGGAGAAAACGGTGAGTTTCATACTTTCGTTTTCTCGTGCCCCGCCTTCAAGAAGGTGATCGACATTGGGGTCGGAGAGAAGGTGGAGCGAGAGGGCTTTATCTTCGCTGATGTCATCGCTAAGCAATAACTTCATCCTCGTCTACGGCGTACACACCACGATCCCTTCCGGGTGACTTCCTAAATCCCTCTCTCACGGCCCCATGCTTGCAAAACTCTTTCAGGTGATGCCCCAATCGATCAGGTTTCTTATAGTACTCCTCTTTCATCTAGCGGTTTCAATCGCGGAGGCGACGTCGCTTTTTAACCTCACCGGGTCGGTTCACGGCTTCGGAGACGTTGTGGGTCCTTACCTTTTGTCGAAACGGATGGTGGAGTCGGGCGAGACGGTTTACGTCTTACTTGATGCGCGAGCGGAGCGGGTTCTCAAAACGTTTCTCGAAACGCCCGGTGAGCTCGTGTCTCGAGAAGGAATTCATTTTGTTCGGCTCGAGGATCTCCCCGAACTTCCGAAGATCGATCGATTGTTCGAAGTGTTCCTAGGAGCTCGTTCGGCGACGGGAACGAACGTCGACGTTCGCCCTTACTTGAGGTGGCAACCCGAGACGATCATCGAAGCGCAAGATCTCCATAGCCCCTTCGGTCGTCCTCGGTTTCCGTTGGATCTTTTGGCGACGGGTGTGAGCCAGATTAAGACGTCGCGCGGGAGTCTCCAGTTTTCAGCGGCTGGTCTGGGGCGCGAGCGACTCGGAATTCTTGTGGATAAATCTGTTGATCGTTATGTCGGAAAAACTCTGGAAGAGCGAAGAGCGCTTGCCGCAGAAGTTTTTGGAGAATCATCTCTCATTCGAGAGCTGATTCAACGCACGACTCATGCAGAGGCGAAGCTCGGCTTCGCCTACGGTATTCATAACGAAGTTTTCGAGAGCGAAGTTTGGAAGCCCTATCCAGGTCAGTTTGCTTCGTATCTCGAGGGAGTGAAAGCCATCGCTCAAGAGTCCGGTGCCCCGGTGATTCTCTTGAGTCCGAATGATCGCGGAGCGCTCGATAAAGCGCGGGGCACTGTAGATGCGAAAATCTTAGGGCTTGAGGACCTCGCTCATTTGAAGAGTTTGAAGAAAAAGGAAGTCTACGTTGTCGCGACCGGACCCATCAGCAACCGTCAGTTCGTGGCCCTGACTGCGGTCTCTGATATTCCTTACTTGATCGAGGGAGACAGCAGTCTTTCGGCGGCCGTGCGTCTCGGAAAGCCGTTTGCGATGTTGAAGGGACCTTGGGGTCTCTTCGGAATTGATGGACTCTCCCGAGCTCTCAGCGAAGCCGGGGCGACGTGGGCTCCGACCGTTTATCCAATTCGCGATCAGCAGGGGACCGACGCGCCAAATTTTTCGAGTCTCCCCCAAATGGCGCGAGATACGGCGGTCTTTTCGAAACTGAAGGCGAACGCCAACGACTGGGCCCAGTCCCTCTTGACGATCGTCGCACTGGCCGAGGGAAGAAAAAATCCCGTCGATGTCTTTGCCGTCATTCGTGATCCGCTTCTGCGTTACTCGTACGAGACTCGCTTTGGAAAAACCACCGCCCTTCGTGAGTCAGAGTACTTTGAGTCCATCCTCGCGGCGAAGTCTCGCCTGAGCTGCCGCGCGGCCTTTCACTGAAGGCGTTTTAGATTTCACATCCTTCGACCAGAACGCCCCGGCTGGCCTTTCTGTGGCTGAAGAGCTATGGCCTGATAAATAGGCAGACAGAGTAAAACCACGGAAGGGGAAAGCATGGGAAAATGGATTTTCCTGGCGCTCCTGGTTTCAGCGTTCAGTGCTTCGGCGCTCGCGCACCAAACCGGGCAGCGGCAACTTTGCAAAGGATTCTTGCCAGAAAACGATCTCTACATTCCGGAGTACTCCGCATCTCTCGCGGGCCGTGCACCGGGAATCACTAAGACACAATTCAATTCAATACTCGATAAAGTCCAGGCCGAATACTCACAGGAGATCGCGCGACTGGGGGCGAAGTTCAAAATCGAACGGAAGTGGAGCGATGGAACCGTCAACGCTTACGCCTATCAAGATGGGCGCACGTGGATCATCGCGATGTACGGCGGAATGGCTCGACATTCGGCCATGACCGCGGATGGCTTCTTGAGTGTCGCCTGCCACGAGGTTGGTCACCATCTCGGAGGCTCACCGAAATCAAAGATGGAAGATGGCCAATGGGCCAGTATCGAAGGCCAGTCGGATTATTACGCGACCCTTAAATGTTTGCGGCGCATGTTCTTGCGTGACGACAACGCCAAGGCTCTCGCTTCGATGAAGCTTGATCCGACGGCGGTGAGCTACTGTCGGGCTCAGGGGTTTAGTCAACAAGACGAGTTGATCTGCATTCGTGGCGCAATGGCGGGAGTCAACCTCGCCAGTGTTCTCGCGATCATGGATCAAAACAAAGTTCCGAAACTCACGACGCCGGATCCGCGTCGCGTTTGGACTACGTACGAAGAACATCCCCGCGCCCAGTGCCGAATGGATACTTACTTCCAAGGGGCGCTCTGCCGAGTCCCATACAACCAAAGTTTAGACAATCGTGATTATCGGACGGGTACTTGCGATGATCCGAGTGCTTATGCTCATGGTCTGCGTCCCCGCTGTTGGTTCGCTCCCTGATCTCTCAACGCGAGGCGCTCGCGCCCGCGAGTGTCTCGGATCTGCCCCAAGGGCCATCGTAGTATCTTCATTTAATAGTGCCGAATCGATTGCCGATAGGAAAGAGAGGCTAAAACTGGCCAGTACTGTCCTGTCGGGGAACGTTGGATGAAGGGCACAGTCACAAATTGTACGAAGAGAATAAATGAGAAGGGTCTCTTTCTCGTCGAAGTTCTCATTGCGATGGCGCTCTCTTCGGTCGTCGTTTTCGCGACTCTCTACCTTTCCAGTCATAGTTCAGAGAGTGCGAGTCGCCGAGCTCGTGAATCGAAGTCCTACGCCGTTCTCCAGAGTGCGACTGAGGCACTCATGATCACCGCGGGACAAGACGGAAGCCTCGACCCGGGTACTCACACGCGCTATTACGACGCTCAAGGAAATCCGGCGACGGATGGTCCTCTCCGCCTGGAGTGGACTGTCACCTCAGGCGTACCGCTCGCAAACTTAGCGGAAATCCGTGTCACCACTTCATGGAAAAATGGTCTGGGGCAGGAGCAGAAATCTGCCGTTACGTTCTACAGAGCGCAGCCCTCGAAGGGTGATCAGCACACGACCGAAACCGTTTGGTTGGTGCCGCCGACTCCCACTCCCACGCCAAAACCTGCGACTCCAACTCCAACACCACGGCCGGCAACGCCAACTCCGACGCCGAGACCGGCAACACCCAAGCCGATGCCTACGGCAACGCCGACTCCGCGGCCCCCGACGCCTGTGCCCACACCGCGGCCTCCGACGCCCATTCCGACGCCCACGCCGAGGCCGACGGCGAACCCGAGGTAGGGGCATGAAGAAGCTCGGCGAGGTCGGACTCAGCTTACTTGAACTTCTCATCTCGATCTCGATCGGGAGCATCTTGCTCGTCTCGGTTTTATCCGTTTCATTAAACGGAATTCGTTTGGCAACGAAGTCAGGGTTCGAGCAGGACATCCTGGTCGACGGAATGCTTCTCGTAGATTACTTCTCACGTGAGATTCCGAGCGCGGGTGGCTACGGAATTCCGGCGAACGGAGCGATTTTAGTTGAAAACAATTGCGCCGCGCGCGGTCCCACTCTACCGAATTGTACGGGATCTGATCGGGTTACGACC
>SXSP01000332.1 GCA_005792225.1 Bdellovibrionales bacterium
ACGTCGTACAGGCCGCGGGACTCTGGACACTCTTCATCGGAGCGCGGCTTTCACTCTGGCGGCCGCATTGAGAGTCATGACTTCTTAAGAACCAAGCCGAACGATCCCGACGCTTGGTCCTTCACCACTTTGATGACTTCAAATCGGTTCGCCCGAAAGTTCGAGCGCAGAACCTTCAGTATCTCAGCGTCGCGCGCTCTTTGTGGTGTTTGAAAGAAGATGAAGAGGCGCCCCGACTTGGCGAGTGACTTGCGAAGAGTTTCGTACTCGTCTTCTTTTCCCTCGGAATCAAGCCAGAACAAATTCACGTTAAAGGCGACAATCCGGTCAAACTTTTCATCAAAGGCGTCCGGTTTCAGAGGGCAAGCTTTGATTTTCAGGTTTGAAAAGGCCGTGAGGCGCTTCTTTGCGCGCCTCACGGCCGTCGCGGACTTGTCTATGGCGACGACTTTGAGATTTGGAACTTGGTCTTTCATTCGCTCGATCAATCGTCCATCGCCGCAGCCAATTTCGAGAACGCAATCTTTCGGACGGACTTGCATGATCTTCAAAGCCCAGTCGAAACGATCCAAGGAGCTCACTTCCGTCGGAAGAGTTGCTTGATGGTGCTTGAGTAGGGTTCAGCGAAAAACGACAGGTAGATGAGAATAATGCCGATGATGATCGCGAGCGGAAGTCCCTCGGGGGCAAGGAATGCGTGAACAAGAAAGATATTGAGGGCGATAGGGGCTAAGGCCACGAGCGCAAGTGGCACGAACTGCCCCGTGATGAGCAAGAGACCACAGAGGGTTTCAACGCCTTTTACGAGTTTCATCATGTAACCAGATGCTTCCATGCCGGCGTTAAACGTCTTGAGGCCTTCCGGCAAATTCTCCGGCGGCGGAACCAAGTTTAAGAGGCCAACGAGACCCGCGGCAAAAAAGAGCAAACCTAACAGGAGCCGCGCGACCAGCGTTATTTTTGATTTCATCCTTTTCCCCTCCATGTGACTTCATGGTTCACGTGTTTTCTTGTTTAGGCAATGGTAAACGCCGGTGAGCTGGACCTCACTTGGTTTTCAAATCCAACGTTAACTTGAATCTCGATGGTGCAGCTCGCAGAATGCTTGAGGAGGCAACCATCACGATGAACGGTTTCAGATCTCTACTCCTACCGATACTCCTCATCTTCTGGACTCTTCCTTCTTTTACTTTGGTTCTCGCTTCCCAGCCCCCTTCCGAGTCCGCAAAAGGCGATCACCTGACGGTTCGCTTCGTCGCGCCGGAAAAGTTTTCGTCTGATCGAGAAACGTGGGTGGCGCTCTACTTCAAACCCGATGAAGAGTGGCACGTTTACTGGAAAAACCCGGGCGACTCGGGTGCCGCACCTAAGTTTGACTTCGCAACAGAAAATGCGGAAGTCGGGTCCGTTCAGTGGCCGGCGCCAACACGCTTACCCGTCGCTCATCTGACAAATCTCGGCTACCACGGAGATGTCGCTTACCTCTTTGCGGTGAAGCCCAATGGCCAAGGTCGGGTTCGTCTCACGGCGAACCTTGAGTGGCTCGTGTGCAAAGAAGAATGTATTCCGGGTTTTGCAAAACTCACTTTAGAAAGAGACACGTCATCCAGCGCGAGTTCATGGAAGCCAGAAAACGAAGCGATCACGCGCCGCTTTGCCTCGCTTCTGCCTCAACCTAGTGAGCAGGCACCGTTTCAGATCTCGAGAGTTCAGCACGAGGGAACAAGACTCAAAGTTCATTTCAACGGCGACGTGGATCAAGACCTCGACGTCTTTCCCGTTCAGGGTGAGTATCTCTCCCCGGCGGCGCCCGATCGGATCGAAAACGAATTCTCGTTCAAGATAAACTCCGGGGCCTCGCAACCAAAGAGCTTTGGTTTTGTCGTCAAGTCGCCTCGAGGCGTGTGGGAGTTTTCTGATCTCACAACTTCCGCGAACGGTCCGGCGACCGAAACCGCGTCGATGCTCATTCTCCTCCTTTCAGCGATCGCGGGTGGGTTTCTCTTGAACCTCATGCCGTGTGTTTTCCCCGTCATCTCGATGAAAGCATTTTCATTGTTAAAGACATCAGGGCGCGAGCGCGTGCGGGATTGCCTTCTTTACTCGGCGGGTGTGCTCACGACTTTTGCCGGGATCGCGGTCGCGCTCCTTCTTCTGAGACAGGCAGGTAGTTCCGTGGGTTGGGGCTTTCAACTTCAATCGCCTCTCGTCATCTTTGCTCTCATCGTTCTCTTTTGGACGATGGCGCTCAATTTTCTCGGCGTGTTTGAATTTGGCGACTCGGTGATGAATCTCGCGGGCCGGCAACGCTGGCTGAATTCCTCCTTCGGTACGGGCGTACTCTCCGTTTTCATCGCGGCTCCTTGCACGGGTCCCTTCATGGGTACGGCACTCGGAGCCGCTGCCGTGGTGCCGCCCTTCAGTGCGTTTTTAATCATCGTGAGTCTCGGCGTGGGACTGACGCTTCCTTTTCTACTTTTCGCGGCATTCCCGAAGGTTTTGGCCTGGCTTCCACGGCCCGGAGCGTGGATGGAAACTCTAAAACAATTCTTCGCGTTTCCCCTATTTGCCACCGTCATTTGGTTACTCTGGGTGCTCGGTCAACAGATCGATACGCAAGGGTGGATCTACGCATCGCTCGCTCTTCTTGCGCTCTCGTTTTCATTTTGGATCAATAAGACCCGCCTCCCCCTGCGCACCCCGGTCGCCGTGTTGGTGGCTCTCTTAAGTATCGCTTCCGCTGGTCACCGAATTCATTTCGCTTCCGCAAGTGAGAAACCTTCCGCGACAGGTACGTGGAAAAATTATGACGACAAGGAACTCTTCGCCTATCTTGTCCAAGGAAAATCTGTATTTATCGACTTCACGGCTGCCTGGTGCATTACCTGTCAGGTGAACAAACAGGCCGTTCTGGAAACCGACGCGGGTCTCACCGCCTTCGCAAAGCAGGATGTTGTCCTCATGCGAGCGGATTGGACGAACAACGATCCCAAGATTACCGAGACTCTCAACAAGCTCGGGCGAAATTCGGTCCCCGTATACGCCTATTATCATCGGGGAAGCCAAACACCCGTGCTGCTCCCGCAAATTCTAACTTTGTCCATGATTGAAAACTTAAACCAACAGGAGGCAAAATGAAGAAGCTCTTACTCGCATCGCTCTGCTCTCTCGCCCTCTTTCCCTTGAGCGCCATGGCTGACGCCGTACCGGGCCAGGCCGCGCCGACTTTTGAGGTGAAGGACGCCAAGGGAAAAACTCAGAAGCTCGCCGACTACAAGGGAAAATGGGTCGTGCTCGAGTGGTACAACAAGGATTGCCCTTACGTTAAAAAGCACTATGGAAGCGGCAATATGCAGAAGCTCCAGAAGTCCTATACCGACAAGGGAGTGACTTGGCTTACCGTGATCAGCTCGGCTCCCGGTAAACAAGGACACTTGAAACCCGATGAAGCCGTGAAAGTGGCAAGCGCAAACAAGTCGGTGGCGAACGCAATC
Organism: Bdellovibrionales bacterium; assembly: GCA_005792225.1. Classification (GTDB taxonomy): domain Bacteria; phylum Bdellovibrionota; class Bdellovibrionia; order Bdellovibrionales; family JAMPXM01; genus SXSP01. Next base: position 3,495 of record SXSP01000332.1, read on the forward strand.
CTTCTCGATGAAAGCGGAACCGTCGGCAAAGCCTACGGCGCCAAGACGACGCCCCATATGTTCGTGATCAACCCCGAAGGAAATGTCGTTTTTGCCGGCGGGATTGACGACAACGACTCGGCGAGCCCTGATGTCATAGCAAAATCAAAAAACTTCGTTGCCGCGGCTCTCGATTCGTCTCTCGCCGGCAAGCCCGTCGAGACCGCATCCGCGAAGCCTTACGGCTGTTCGGTTAAGTACTAACGGGTTCACTGGCCAACCACTTTTGTCTTAAACAAAAGTGGTTGGCTGATGGAGCGCGGAGCGAATCGCAACCCAAGGCAGCAGCGCGCACAATTTTCTAGAAGGATTGACCCTGAGGTGCTCAAAACACCTGAATTCCGATAGATTCTCGGGCCAACCGTCTTCAACGGGCGAAGATACGGCCCGCTCAAAAACATCCGCGAGTTCCAGAACGGTTGAGGTCTTCAACCCAAGCACCACCCCACAAATGAGGGAAGCCGACGCCGAACAAATCGCGCACGCTTGCGCCTTATGGCCGATCGCCTCAATGGCGCCCTCAACGACTCGAAGGCGAAGCTCAACGTGATCACCGCAAATGGGATTCGTCAGCTTTCCGACCAAGTGGAACGGATCGGGAAAATGACCATTGCTCCTGGATCTTGAATGCTCCACCAGAATGGCGCGCGCTTCATCCAAGTTCACGGCGCCGACTCCTTGAGGGCCGCAACTTCGGCCACGATGCTGAGGGCGATCTCGTCAGGATTTTTTGCATCGATATCGAGTCCGGCGGGTATAAACAACGGCTCCTCCACCACCTGATCAATGAGACCGAGATGTTCCAAGACTTCTTTTGATCTTTTAAGACTTCCCACCATCGCGACGTGTGAGGCTCGAGCCTCGAGGGCCCGTCTAACAATCTCTCGATCTTGGGAGGTGTGGCTCGCAATGACAACGACTTCACCCTCGCGAAAACTGACTTCATCATAGCCTCCGTCGAGGCAGCGACATTCCACGTTCGAAGGGTAGTCGCTGGAACGGAGATCCGGGCCTATCGCGCGCACGGAGTACGACAGAAGACTGAAGTGTCTCGCAAGCGCTTCGGTGATTCGGGTGCGACCAACGATCGTGACCTTTTTCAGTAGCGACGGCCGCGTGGCTTTAAACTTCGCAGGTACACCCTTAACGATCCGCAAGGATCGCCCGTTTCTCGCTCGGGTCTGTGCGGCGGCCCTCGAGAGTTCGATGAGAAGTTGCTCCGGTGTCTCAGGAGACTTCATGCTTTTTTGATATTGAATATTCCATCCGTAGAATCCGCTGAGCGAACGAATTTCGTTTTCGTACTTGGGTGTGATCGGAAGTGAGATTTGCTCAGCCGGAAGATGGGGATCAATAAAGATACGCATCTTTCCTCCGCATGCGACCCCCAGACCGAAGATCTCATCATCCAGATCGGCGAGCACGGTCCGAGCGCGCCCGCATTCGATGGCCTGCTTTGACTCTTCGCCAACGAATCTTTCCGCGCAGCCGCCACCGATCCACCCAAGAACGTTTCTCCCTTCTCGATCAAAAAGAGCCTTGGAGCCGACACGCGCCGATGCTGAGCCGATCACCTCGATGACGGTCGCAACGGCAAAAGGAGCGGAACTCGCCAGTAGCCGGGCCGTTTTTTTGTAGAACTCCTCAACGGGATCGATCACTTGGAGAGCCTCGTAATCGGCGGGTTCGTCGACGTCGATGACGACGCCGCTCGAATCAACTTCAACCGCGATCACGTCTTGAGGGTGTCGCTTGAAAAGATAAGAGCAACCATGATCACCATCGTCGTGGGCAAGAATCTCCGGGATGAATCGGCTTGAAATCAAAACCGGATGACCTTTTTGTCCCGCGAAGGTTGGCGCAAAAATTCCGTCGATACCGGAACGCTCGCGCACATTCTTCAACATCATTAAGATTTGATGATCAAAGTGGGGTTGGTCACAAAGGCAAACAAAAAAAGCGTCGCAAGGCGACTCAAGCGCGAGGAGTCCCGCGCGAATCGAACTGTGCATACCGGTCGCAAAATTGTTATTGAAGATGACCTTCGCCGGAAGGCTCTCGATCTCCGTCCGCACTCGATCCGCCTCGTGACCTGTGACGACCACGACTTCAGAGAGTGACACGCGTGTGATTTCCTTCAGCGTTCTTCGAACAAAACTTTCGCCGTTCACCTCAAGGAGAAGTTTGTTCGCGCCCTTCATTCTTGAAGATGATCCGGCCGCCAGGAGTAAACATGCGATCTTCATCTAACCCCCTCAGGTGTTCGTCATGTTACGAGCAGCGCACTGCAAGGAGATACAAGAAATTTTGACGCTCGCTTGATTTCGGTCCTACGCTTTTCTCATCGGAGGGCGTGACATATGAAAATCCAGTTTCGAATCAACGGTGTCGAGAAGAATATCGACGTCGATCCCGAAATGCCCATGTTGTGGGCCATTCGCGACATTTTGCAACTGACCGGTACGAAGTTCGGTTGCGGGCAGGCATACTGCGGGGCTTGCACGGTTCATCTCAATGGCAATGCGGTACGCTCGTGCATCACCCCCATCAGTGCAGCTGCCGGTCAGACCATCACGACGATCGAAGGACTTTCAACCGACGCCTCCCATCCCTTGCAGAAAACTTGGGTCGAACTCGGCGTTCCTCAATGTGGCTACTGTCAGCCAGGGCAGATCATGCAAGCCGCTTCACTCCTCAATCAAAAAAAGAAGCCGACCGGCGCCGAGATCGACCAAGCGATGACGGGCAATCTCTGCCGCTGTGGAACCTACACTCGAATCCGCGAAGCCATCAAAAAAGTCGCGGGCGTGCGAAAATAAGGAGGGACGAACGTGAGCCAAAAAAATCTCTACATGACTCGACGAACTTTCGTCACAGGTCTCGGACTCTCGACGGTCGGCCTCTATTTCGGCGCGTTCGCCTACGCTCAAAACAAGGCGACCACCGAACCATCGGGCGCGATGGGGCCCAAACCAGATCCCGAACAACCCGTCGAAGAGCAAAAATCCATCGGCCTTAATCCAAACGTGTTTATCCACCTGGCGCCCTCGGGCCTGGTGACGATCGTCTGCCATCGATCAGAGATGGGCCAAGGAATTCGGAGCTCGCTCCCCGTCCTCCTTGCCGATGAACTGGGCGCCGACATGAAGCAAGTCAAGATCATCCAGGGCGACGGCGACAAGGCCTATGGAGATCAAAACACGGATGGCTCAAACAGCGTGCGCGGCATTTACCAAGACATGAGAAAAGTCGCGGCCACCGCACGCATGATGCTGGTGTCGGCAGCCGCGGCCAGACTCAAAGTTCCCGCCGAATCACTTGAAGCGAGAGACCACCAGGTTTTTCATAAAGCCTCCGGCAAAAAGATTCCGTTCGGCGACCTCGCGATAGATGCGGGAAAGCTCGAGATTCCGAAGCCCGACCAGGTGAAACTTCGTCCCGACAAAGAAATGAAAAGGGTCGGTGGAAAACTTCCGCTCATTGATGGCCCGGCCTACGTAAACGGCACGGCCGCATTCGGTGCCGACATTCGCCAGCCTGGAATGTTAATCGCGGTGATCGCGCGGCCGCCCGTCGTCGGCGGTCAAGTTAAAAAGTTTAATCGCGAGGCAGCACTTAAAATTCCCGGTGTGAAACAAGTCATCGAAATGCCCCAACCCGCTCCCCCATACGGCTTTCAGCCTTGGGGCGGCATCGCCGTGCTCGCCGAGAATACATGGGCCGCGATGAAAGGACGTGATGCTCTAGCCGCTCAATGGGACGCGGGACCCAACGGTCAGTACTCATCCGCGACCTATCGCGAAAGCCTTTTTAAGTCAGTGCGAAATCCGGGTGAGGTGATGAGAAACGTCGGCAATATCGACACGGCTCTCAGCTCGGCCGCGAAGACCATTGAAGCCGAATACTATGTTCCTCACCTTCCGCACGTTCCGATGGAACCTCCAGCGGCCCTAGCCGTCTTCAAAAAAGCCAATGGCGGAAGTTGCGAAGTCTGGGCACCGACGCAAAACCCTCAGGCCGCGATGACCGAAGTCGCACGCGTTCTTGGTTTGAAGGAGGAACAAGTCACCGTTCACGTGACTCTGCTCGGTGGTGGATTCGGCCGCAAATCAAAGGCGGATTTCTGCTCGGAAGCCGCGTTTCTTGCAAAGGCGACCGGCGTTCCGGTTCGAGTGCAGTTCACGCGTACCGACGACATCCAAAATGATTACCTCAACACCGTGAGCGCCCAACACTTGACCGCCTCAATCGACGAAAAAGGTAAAGTCACGGGTTGGAGAGTGAGAACGGCATTTCCGCCCATCGCTTCCACATTCAACCCGAAAGAGGACCGGCCGGGATTGGGTGATCTCCAACAGGGAGTCCTTGACGTGGCGCTAGCCGTACCGAACGTGCGTGCTGAAGCATGCCGGGCCCCGGCACATATCCGCGTGGGTTGGCTTCGTTCCGTTTACAATATCTTTCACGCCTTCGCGGTGAACTCATTCATTGACGAAATCGCCCACGCACGAAAAATGGATCCGCGTGAAAACATGCTCGAGATCTACGGACCTCCGAAAAAGTACTCGCTCGACGAACTCGGCGTAAAGGAACTCCGCAATTACGGTCAGCCCCTCGAGAAGCACCCGGTTGATTCCGCCCGCTTGCGGGGCGTGATCGAGAAGGTGACGCAAAATTCGAAGTGGAAGAGCCGCGGCAAACAGAAGAATCGCGCTTTGGGTCTCGCGGCTCACCGAAGTTTTAACTCGTATACGGCCGTCGTCGCCTCAATGAGAAAGCGACCTGACGGAAGCCTCTTTATAGATGAAGTCTGGATCGCTATCGACGCGGGCCTCGTGATCAACCCCGATCGCGTGCGCGCACAGATGGAAGGTTCGGTCATCAACGGGATGAGCCACGTCCTCTTCGGCGGAGTCACGCACAAGGAAGGCGCGGTCGAACAGACAAACTTCGACGGAGTTCAGCTCGTTCGCATGTCGACGGCGCCGCAAAAGATAAACGTCGAAATTCTCAGAACCGAGAATGCACCCGGCGGAGTGGGCGAACCCGGAGTACCGCCGGTGGCACCGGCGGTCGCAAACGCGGTCTTTGCGTTGACGGGAAAGCGAATTCGCGAATTCGGATTCGCGAACTCAGGTCTTCAAGTCTAGTTAACCCACGCGTTTTTTGAGCATGTTCTCGAGAGACGCGCGAACAGATTCGTACTTATCCGGCTCCCAGTAGAGGAGGTTCTTCTTCTCGTGGGGGTCGTTCGCTATATCGTAGAGCTCCTCGTGCAGCGCCGCTCCCGCGATCCGCGGATAGCTGATGTAACGCCAGCGGCTCGTGCGAATCGAGTGGAAAATCTGAGACGGCGTCGGTGTTCCGATATCCGTCGTGTTTTGCGTCGTGATCGCGTAGGAGGGTGTTGCCGCCGAGGGATTCTCCAAGTGAACCTTGAGACTTCTCCCATCGAGCTGGCGGGCCGCGTAGGA
>SXSP01000333.1 GCA_005792225.1 Bdellovibrionales bacterium
AAACCCGGGATCTCGAAACCAAAGTAGGGCTCATCTCGAGAAATATCCCAATCGCGCAGATCGGTCTCGAACCACTCGAGCAGTTTCGACGAAACTTCTTTTGAGGTATGTTTCGGCATCCACTCTTGAACAAAAGCCTTAAAGTTATTGAGCTTAAAGAAGACGTGATCGCTCCCCTTTTGGACGGGAGTCGTCCGACAAATGGAACAGTAGGGCCCCTTGAGTTCGGCGGGCGCGTAAGTCGCACCACATTTATCGCACGAATCTCCATACTGATCGGGCGAGCTGCAGACGGGGCAAGTGCCCTTCACGAAACGATCGGGGAGGAACATTTTGTCGTGCTCGCAGTAGAGCTGCTGAATCTGGCGAATCTCGGTGTGACCCTGATCGCGCATTTTGATGTAAAACTCTTCGGCGAGAACACGATTCTCGTGGCTATTGGTCGAAGAGAAAATGTCGAATTTGACGCCGAAGTCGGTGAAGTCTTTCAAGTGCTCAGCGTGCGAGCGCGCGATGAGTTCCTCGGGTTTAATTCCGAGTTCACGCGCCTTCACCATGATGGGTGTTCCGTGAGTGTCGTCGGCGCAAACGTAAGCGCAGTCGTGCCCGCGCATTTTCTGGAAACGTGTCCAGTAATCCGCTTGGAGGTACTCGACCAGATGGCCGATATGAATATTTCCGTTGGCGTAGGGCAAGGCGGCTGTCGCGATGATTCGGCGCTGGCTCATTCAGATGCTTCCTTCGTTAAAGCACCAAATTTAGACCAGGAGGGACCCTCGCGGCAACCGTCATCACGGATCTGAGCCAGTCCGTTAGAATCCCACCGCGGCTGCTCTCGGAATCATCGCGAAGAGGAGCGCCATGAAGGCTGTCAGAAGTACCCACGCCGCATAGCCGAGCGAATGGCGATCTTCTTCACGGGAACTGGTGCGGCCCATCTCGTAGTTCATTCCGGGTGTCATGGTTGCCATTGAAGCCCTCCTTCCTGAGGCGTTGCCTCTCGTCGGCAAACACTCATCCTCATGCTCTTAAGATCGATCTTCAAGGGCGGGGAGCCGCGGTTAGACGTTACGAAGGGGCCTGCAGAAAACGACACAGTAATTGAAATATATTCTCATGTTGGCCCATCGGCGTTTCGCGATTCGGCTCTAGATTCGCGATCGATCGTGAAAATGGTGGCCCCGAGATTGTAAGGTGTCAGGAAACTGACAGCGGATGCGCAGCTTAAGAATTCGACAATCGTGAATTTTGTCGCCTTCGTCATGCGGAGTTCTCGGGTGAGAAAAGGGATTTCGAAACAGCTTATGTTCTTTGCGACCGCGATGCTCGCGCCGAGCTTGCCGGCAATCGCGTCGGCTCCGAGCTGCCTTCTCGTCGAAGCCGACTCCTGCACGTTGAAAACCGATCACCTCGGATTTCGGATCCAAGTGGATGAACGTGGATCGATCGTCGTGGTTTTCGGAAATACTCCCGAGGACCTGGCTCGTGCCGAATCCTACGTGAATGTCCAAGAAGATCTCGGTCGGCTTGAACAGCTACAAAACCTCGATTCGTCGACGTCATCGAAAATGAAGGACGAACTTTCGAAATACGATGGTACGGCCTACCAAATTCCCGATTCGGGTGAGCTGCACTCGGCGATCGGCTTCTCACCGGATGCGAACGTGCGAGCCGAAGACCTTCAGGATTTGATTCGCGTTCACATGCAACTGGTTTTGAGTGTGAGTGCTCTCACATCAACGTACTTGGCCGATGTGATGGGATTGCACGTCATCGAAAAACCAGCGCCGGCCGCGACACCGGCGCCAACGCCCACGCCGCAATCTCCGCCTGAGCCCGCACCGACGGGAACACCTTCGGCGACACCCACACCTCAGCCGCTTGAATCAACTATCGCCAATCGTAATTGAAGCTGATGCTAATGCGATCACCCGGACTGCGGTTGGGTGGAACTTCGTGCCTGAGCCAACTCTCCCAAAGCGCGACCTGGCCGGGGCGCGGGTCTAAAGTGACAAAGGGTTGATTTTTCGCGCCTTCGATTTTCGGAGGAGCGGCCATGAGGCGACTGAGACGCGGATCTTCAAACTTGATGGAGCTCGCTCCTTTCGGTACCGCAACGTAATACGTCCCGCTGACGACCGAGAGCGGATGGAGATGAAGCGAGTGCGCCGCGTGCGTTGGCATGATGTTGATCCAGCACGTGGTCATTTCGAGTCGTCCACCTTGAAGATCCCATTCTTGCTTTCGCGCGAACCTTTTCACGTGGCGATCAATCTCTTGGGCGAGTTCCTCGAAGTGCGGAAACCTTTGATGGAGATCGGTGATCGATCCGTAGGAAGTGTAACCGTGGAGATAGTGATCGGCCGACCATTCCTGGCCCTCATCATCGGTATCGCGAACGAGATAACACTGCTCCAAAATTTCGTCGTTGAAACGTTTCATCCCCTGCGCACGAAGGTTGTCGACGTAAATTCCGGTGGCGAAGTAGGTCTTGATCGGCATGACGTGAGTTACCAGTTTCTCATCCAATGGCAGGTGTAACCGTCGGGATTTTTTTCGAGATAATCCTGATGGTACGTCTCTGCCGTGTAGAACGTCGAGGCGGGCACGATTTCCGTGACGGCGGGCTTTCCCCACTTATCGCTCGCGACTTGTTTCATGCGCTGGGCGACTTCGCGTTGTTCATCGCTGTGATAAAAGATGGCTGAACGGTACTGCGTTCCGATGTCGTTTCCTTGACGATTCGTCGTCGTGGGGTCGTGCATGCGAAAGAAGAAATTGAGGAGCGACTCAAAGGAAACAACCGAGGGGTCGAACTCGATTTGAATCGATTCCGCGTGACCCGTGTCGCCGCGCTTGACGTCTTGATATCCGGGATTCTTGAGCGTTCCGCCCGTGTAGCCGACTTCCGTGTTCAGCACTCCGGGGATCTTGCGGATGAGGTCTTCCATGCCCCAAAAACAGCCGCCGGCGAGAGTCGCGATCTCTTTCATAATGCCTCCCAGTTGAGTAAACGTTTTTTGATTGTACCGAAGGCGAAGGAGGAGGCTAAGAAGCCGAGGCCCGCGATGGTCAATGTCCACGGACCCGCGATGACCCCGAAAGCCACGACCACGGCGGAAACCGCGACATAAAAGGTTTGTGCCCAGCCCAGGACCCGCGCCACTCGCGCGACTCGAGGATCAACGAAACCCGTATGACTGAACCTGGACAACGAACGGTAAAGCATGAACTTTCCTCCAGCCGGCCACCATTAACACCAGAAATTCAGACTACCGTCCAGCGCGCCGGCTGATGCTTTGTGTGAAAATTGAATCACCATGAAAAAACAACTTTGGTTCTCCGGCTCGGGTTCCTTGGTCTTGGTCGTCGGTCTCACCGTTTTTGCGGGAGGCTGTAATGGGGGGAGCGGCTCACAAGAGGGCCTCTGGGGCTCTCAACCCTCGGTCTTCGACCACTGGAAGGCGCAAAAGCCATTGCCCGGC
>SXSP01000334.1 GCA_005792225.1 Bdellovibrionales bacterium
CGAGCATCTCTTGCGTCTCCTTAATGGAGCCGATGAGAGAACCTGCATAACTTCGTCTCATGAAGACGAGGGGTGCGGGTGAGATCGTGAGCGGCTTTTCGGGAAGGCCCACGACGACGAGCGAGGCATCGAGCTTTAAGAGATTGAAGTAAGGTGCCATATCGATGTCGGCCGAGATCGTGTTGATGATCAGGTCGTACTCACCGGCATGCTCCGCGAATACTTTTTTGTCGTGGGTCGAGACGAATTTATGCGCACCCATCTTAAGGGCGTCTTCGCGCTTTCTTTCCGAGTGGCTGAGCACGGTCACTTCGGCGCCGAGTGCACGGGCAATCTTGACGCCTACGTGGCCGAGTCCACCCAAACCCATGATGGCGACTTTCTTTCCGGGCCCGGCTTTCCAGTGTCTGAGCGGTGAGTAAAGAGTGATGCCGGCGCAAAGGAGAGGAGCCGCGCGGTCCAGCGGAAGACTCTTCGGAATCCGGAGGACGTAGTTTTCGTCGACCACGATGACGTCGGAATATCCCCCTTGCGTCGGTGTTTTGCCGTCCTTTTCGAAGCTGTTGTATGTCGCGTTCATTCCTTGGAGGCAGTATTGCTCAAGATCTTGTTGGCAGTGGGCGCACTCCCGACACGAATCGACAAAACATCCGACGCCAACATGGTCTCCGACTTTGTACTTGGTCACTTTGGCTCCCACGGATCTCACAACGCCGGCGATTTCGTGGCCGGGCACGACGGGGTAGTTGGCTTGGCCCCACTCACTGCGAACCGTGTGAATGTCGGAATGGCAGATGCCGCAATATTTAATGTCGATCACGACGTCGTGATACTTTGGATTTCGCCTCTCGAACGAGAAGGGGCCGAGTGGTTCTTTGGCCGAGAAGGCTGCGATACCTTTTGCTTGAATCATTTGGGGATTCTCCTCTCGTGAGCGCTGATTCTACGACTTAGGTCGGGAATTTACGCGGGGAAATTTTGAGATTTTCGTCAAAAGTGTCGAAGAGACTTCGATGAAAACGAAAGTCCGCTATCTCACGAAGTCTCGCTTCAAAATTGGCACCGAATGCGCGCGGAAGCTCAACTATAACGATGATCCCGCATACGGAAACACGAAGGAATCAGATCAATTTTTAAAGGCGCTCGCGGAGGGTGGTTTTCAGGTGGGCGAGCTCGCGAAGCTCTACCATCCCGGGGGTGTTGATCTCAGTGAGGTCAAGGGGCACGCTGAAGCCGTCGAAAAAACAAAGGTCGAGCTTGAGAAAACGGACGCCATTATCTACGAGGCCGCGCTTCAGTTTGAACATTGTTTTATCCGCGTGGATGTCCTCGTTAAAACCGGTCGCACCCTTCGCCTGATCGAAGTGAAAGCGAAGAGTTTTGATGGGGGCCCGATTGAGGTTTTCAATTCGAGGTCGCTTGAAAAAGGGGAGTACGTTCTCGGTGCGAAATGGGGATCCTACTACCTCGACATCGCTTTTCAAACGTGGGTCGCGCGGCAAGCTATGCCTGGATTTTCCATTGAACCCTACTTGATGTTGGCAGACACCAGCCGAGTCGCGACGGTTGACGGGATTCACCAGCACTTTTTCATCTCCCGTGGGGATGATGGTGCGAGCCGGGTGACGGTGAAAGAAGGAACTTCACGCGATCAACTCGGTGACGAGTTGCTCACGCGTGTCGGCGTGCGAGACGAAGTCGAGCACATTTTGAATGACGTGCGATTCGAAGGCTACGAGGGATTCGAAGACATGGTCGCAAGTTTCTCGGCGGTCATCCGCGAGAATCGGCGAGCACAAGCGAAGCCGGGATCTCAATGTCGCAACTGCGAATTCAGAATTCGTTCCGCTCCGGACGGTAAGAAATCTGGATACGAAGAGTGCTGGAAGGAGAGTCGGGGGCTTAAGGACTCCGACTTTGAACGCCAGTTCGTCTACGACATTTGGGATATGCGTTCGTCGGATCGACTCATGGATCAAGAGGGTGTCATCTTCGCGAGCGATCTCGATAGAAAAGATCTCGAGGGAAAATCGAAGTCCAAGAAAAGCGCGCAGTTTGGTCATACGCGGGTCGACCGGCAAGAATTTCAGATCGAGCTCGAGGGGAGGTCGGGAGAACTCGCGGGAGACGTGAGCCAACTCGCCAGTGAGATCGCCTCCTTTCGATATCCGCTCCACTTCATTGATTTCGAAACGGCAATGGTCGCGATTCCGTTTTTCAGAGGACATCGTCCTTACTCGCAACATGCGTATCAGTTCTCACATCACGTGCTCCATGCGGACGGACGACATGAACATCGCACGGAATACCTGGACGCCCGCGTGGGTCACTTTCCGAATTTTGATTTTGTCCGCGCTCTTCAAAAGGCGCTCGACGGCGATGACGGCACTGTTTTCCGTTTTGCCGCTCATGAGAATACGGTTCTCAACCAAATTCGCGAACAGCTTCTGGAATCCAGCGAGACCGATCGGGAGTCCCTCGTTTCGTGGATCGAGTCGATCACGACTCCGAGTGGAAAAAATTTGAACGAGTGGACGCCGTCGCGACAGTTCGTCGACATGCTCGACATCTACAAGCGGCATACTTATCTCGCCGACACGCGGGGATCGAACTCAATAAAAAAAGTGTTACCTGCTATTTTGAGCCGCGCTGGTCATGAGCTTTCGACGCGCTTTCCAGAGTGGATCCAGTTCGACGAAGCGGGAAAGCCCTACGATCCTTACAAGCTCTTGCCACCGACTTGGGGTCTGGAGATTGCGGCGGAAGAAGTCGCAAAATACCAAGAGCGTTTGATCAGGGACGACAACTTAAATCAAGGCGGGGCGGCTCTCATTGCTTGGGCGAGAATGCAGTTCACGGAGATGTCGAACGATGAGCGAGAGAAGCTCTCTGATGCCCTCAAGCGCTATTGCAAGCTCGACACGCTCGCGATGGTCATCGTCTGGGAGTGGTGGCAACTCGAGATCTCCCGCGCGGGAACTCGAGCCGCCTAAACTCAACTGAGACCCAAGATCTTATCAGGGGTGATCGGGAGATCACGAACCCGACGTCCCGTCGCGTGATGGATGGCGTTTGCCACGGCCGCCGCCGTACCCACGATTCCGATCTCACCTAAGCCCTTCACTCCGAGTGGATTCACGATTCCGTCCTCTTCGGGAACGAAGATGACATCAATTTGGTCGACGTCTTTCGCTACCGGAACATGGTATTCGGCATAGTTGTGGTTCATGAAGCGGCCGATGCGGTGATCGAGAAAGCTTCCCTCATGAAGGGCCATTCCGACGCCCCAAACGACTCCCCCGAGGATTTGCGAGCGTGCCGTTTTCGGGTTCAGAATACGGCCGGCGGCGACGGCGCTCACGACACGTGAGACCTCGGTCATTCCGGTATCCTCATCGACTTTGACCTCGACGAAGACCGCCGAATGCGTGTTGCGGCCGAAAATACCTTGCTTCAAGAGGTTTGGCTTTTTACTGGCGGACTCTTCAATCGATTCCTGTCCTTCGAATTCGAGAAGACGCGCGACCTCCATCCCGCGGCTGTCGTCGCCCTTCACGCAGATAAACCCGTCTTTGAATGCGATCTTATCCACTTTCTGCCCGGCGAAAAGATCTGAGGCATTCTTCTTGGCGAGATCGAAGATTTTCCGCTTCACTTTCTCGCACGCGGCGGCGAGTGCCGTGCCGACACTCGCCGCGGTCCACGAACCACCCTGAAGCGGTGCTTGAGGGAGGGTGGAATCGCCGAGCCTCACTTTTACTTTTTCGATCGGGAGTCCAAAAGCGTCAGCACCGATTTGGGCCATGATGGTGTAGGTTCCGGTCCCGATATCGGTGATCGCGCAGCTGACGGTCACGGTCCCGTCGACATTGAAGCTGGCTTTAGCCGAGCAGGAGGACTGGTAAGCATCCCAGAGACCTGTGGCCATTCCCCAGCCGATCAGCTTTTTTCCGTCGCGCATCGAACCAGGCTCGGGATTGCGCCGAGACCAACCGAATTTTTCGGCTCCTTGTTCGTAGCATGCGCGGAGTTCCTTACTCGAGAATTTCCGACCGAGGTGGTTCTGGTCGACATCGACGTAATTTCTGAGTCGCAAATCAAGCGGATCCATCTTTAATTCGGCCGCGAGTTCGTCCATGGCGGATTCAAGAGCGTACATGCCGTACGCGGCACCCGGCGCGCGCATATCGGTGGGAGTGGCGAGATCTAATGGGACGAGTTTGTAATCAAGGTGGACATCGTCGCACTTGTAGGCAAGTCCCGACCAGTTGACCACGACTTCCGTGTAGTCCTCAAACTTCGAAGTTTCGGCGAAACTCTCGTGAATGATCGATTTGAGAGCGCCGTCTTCTTCCGCCCCGAGTTGGACGGACTGCTTGGTATTCGGCCGGTGTCCGAAAGTAAACATCTGCTGTCTAGACAGAACGACGCGCACGGATCGCTCAAGGATCAGCGAGGCCATCACGGCTAGCGGCAGCTGATACTGCGGCCGAAGCCCCGAGCCAAATGCTCCGCCCACGTAGGGCGCCATGACTTGAACATCGTCCTCTTTAAGCCCGAAGACATTGCAGACATATTGCTTTGAGTTCAAAACGCTTTGAGTTTTGTCGTAGATGGTCAGCTTTCCGTCGCCTTCCCAGATGACGGTCGACGCATGCATCTCCATTGGGTTGTGATGTTCCGCCGGGGCGATGTAGTCGGCGCTCATCTTGATTGGTGCGCGGCTTAGTGCCTCGTGAGCATCGCCGCGAGCCTTCGGTTTTTCAAAGCCGGGTTTCGTGCGCTTCGGTTCATAGGCACGGTCAAGATGTTCATCGAGATTTGTTTCGGGAGCGACCGAGTTATATTCGACCTTCACTAAGCGGGCCGCGCAACGTGCGGCTTCAAATGTCTCAGCTACGACGAGCGCCACAGGCTGACCACTGTAGCGAACCTGATCATCGCCCAGGGGACGAAAGTGATGCCCGGGAGGAGCATCGTCATCTTTGTATTTGCGGTTGAACCAAGCGAGATGGGGACGATTCTCGTGAGTTAAAACTTGAAGGACTCCCGATACGGCGAGCGCTCGTGACGTATCAATGGATTTGATTTGGCCTTTGGCCACCGAGCTTGAGACCACCACGCCGTATGCCAGATCTTCCGCCGGAATTTCGGCTGCATATTTAGCTCGGCCCGTGACCTTCGCGATGCCGTCGACCCGGTTTGTTGGGCGTCCTACGTAAGGGGTCGTCATACGTGTACCTCTTTCTTCAGTGCGTCCTCGAAGCCGCGCAAGATGATTCGCTTCGCAAGGCCGATTTTAAAGTCGTTCTCACCATAGCCACGGGCGCCCTCGAGCAGGAGGTCGGCCGCGCGTTGGAAGTCCTCGTGAGTTCCGGTCGACCCCCTTAAACTTTCTTCGGCGCTGGTTCTTCGCCAAGGTTTGTGCGCGACACCTCCGAGTGCGATTCGCGCTTCGCGAATGACGCCTTCGTGGACGTCGACCGCAACCGCGGCCGAAACCAATGCGAAGGCGTATGAGTTCCGTTCGCGAGCCTTCACGTAAACGGAGTGTGCTGGGAAGCCATTTGCAGGAAGATCGATGGACGTAATGATCTCATCTTCGCCGAGTGTCGTATCCCGCTCAGGCTCATCTCCGGGAAGACGATGGAAGTCAGCGATGCGAATGGACCTCGACCCCCGGGTTCCGTGCACTTGTACGACGGCGTCGAGTGCCGCTAGAGCCACGCTCATGTCAGAGGGATGTACGGCAATGCACTTTTCGCTCGTTCCTAAAATCGCGTGAATACGGTTCACGCCGCCGATGGCTCCGCATCCGCTACCGGGGGCTCGTTTGTTGCACGCGGTTCCAACATCATAGAAGTAGTAGCAGCGTGTCCGTTGCAGGAGATTGCCCGCGTTGGTTGCCATGTTTCGGAGCTGCGCCGATGCACCCGCCAAGATCGCCTGAGAAAGCATCGGATAGCGTCTTTGAACTTCGGGATGATAAGCCGTCTCGGCGTTCGTCGCGAGAGCGCCTAGTCTTAAGCCTCCATCCTCGAGAGGTTCGATTGACTTCAAAGGGAGGAGGTTCAGATCGATCAAGTGCTCAGCGCACTCGGCGCCCTCTTTTAGTAAATCAAGGAGGTTGGTTCCACCCGCTATGAAGCGTGTGCCGGGCTTCTGCGTTTTGCCGTGAACGGCTTCGTTCAATTCACGCGCACGATAATAGGTAAAGTCATTCATTGCAGAGACCCCTTCCTCTTTTGGCTCATCACATCGTGAATGGCCGCGAGAATATTGGTGTAGGCTCCGCAACGACAAAGATTGCCGCTCATCAATTCACGAATTTCGTCGTGAGTGTGGGCGCGATCCTCATTCATCAACCCAACGGCTGAACAGATTTGGCCAGGCGTGCAGTAGCCGCATTGAAAAGCATCATGCTCAACAAAGGCTTCCTGCACGGGGTGGAGTTGATCACCACTCGAGAGGCCCTCGATCGTCGTGATTTCATGACCCTCTTGCATGACGGCGAGAGTGAGGCACGAATTGATCCTCTTTCCATCGACGAGCACCGTGCAA
>SXSP01000335.1 GCA_005792225.1 Bdellovibrionales bacterium
GGAAGCCACCCGGGGTTTCGGGAAGCCTCAATGAAGAAAGCCAAGTTCGAAGTGTTCAACGTGACCGGAAGTCGCCGGCAGAAAATCACCCAGCAAACATTCGATCATTACCTGAAAGTCATCGACACGGGCTCCGAGCAAACAAAAAACGTAGATCTGGCGGTGACCTGGGGTGATGCCGATATGCCGGCGACGTACTGGCACGCAGAGATAAAAGAAGGCGTCTGGAAAAAGGTCGGGTCAGTCGATTTCGCGATGGAGGAGGGCACCGAATTGGCCTGGGAATACCGGCCTTCGGTTCAGTCCAAGGGCCGTGCTCCAACACACGAGGCGCAAATGATGGCGAGAGAAGACGTTCTTTTTCACGAGGAATGCCCGTGGCCGGTAAAAGGCAGCATCAACATCATCGAAAGAGATCAGACCGACAAGACGTCCTCGAGGGAAGTCTCGTTCTTCCGCGAAGGCTACAAGATCGACAATGGGCCTCTCGTCCAATGGCCTGCCGATCAATGCCTCGGACTCCGCTGAGGATTGAAGTTCCGCCCCGCGCTCTCCGATAACTCCTTGAGAGAGTGAGCGGAAAGGGCGAACGGATGTCGTCGTCGGCGCGCAAGCGCGAATCTGGATATCTAAATCAAATTCATTTGCGAAGCGTGAGCCGAGCCCAAGGCGCGGCCGTCAGTGAGATCCTCGAGAGAGTCACGAGCCTGCTTCGAGCGCTCCTTCCCAACGGGGATTACTTTGTCTCCCATGCGGGTAGCGAGACCTGCACTGTCGAAATCGCACAAGGCATCTTCGCTCCTCTATCCGGAAAAACTCTCGAGGTTCCCGGCGATGGGAACTCGAGCTTTGATTCACGCGAACTTGCAAAGTGGATTGGGCATGAGCCTGGCGAAGGCGACGGCGCATGTTTTCGCCTGCATCTCACCGGAGATCAGTCGGCCGTGATTGGTGTTTGGCGCTCGCAGGGTCTCGCTCATTCGGATTTGTTTCACGCTCTCGCTTCCGTCACGCAGCTCGCGACGGAAGCCTCTCGCTCGAGTGATCTGGAACTTGATCTTCAGGCTCAGAGACTTCGCGCCGACACCATGCGCTCGGAGGTTGAACAGCTCCAGCATTTCTACCGGCGTTTCTCGAATGCGATCAGTCAGTGCTTCTGGGTGCTCGACATCGATCAACCTCGCGTTCAGATCGTCAGCGAGAACTTCGAACGCGTCTGGGGTGCGCGGCCCGAGATTTTGCACGAGGGTCTCTCGGGCTTTATGAGTTCCGTTCTCCCTGCGGATCGCGACCGTGTTCTATCTGAGTTTCATACGCACTTGGGCGCAGAACTCAGCACTGAGTTTCGCGTCGTTGCCGACACCGAAGAAAGCCTCGGCGAAGTCCGCTGGATTTGGCTGCGAGCGTTTCCCCTCCCCTCGACCGAAGCCCTCGGTCGGCGTGTGGTCTTCATCGCTGACGACATCACTGAAAAGAAGTCTGAAGAGGAAGTCTTGCGTTCACGCGAAGCGGATCTCGTCTCGCGTGCGCGGTTGCAAGCCATCGGCGATCTCGCAAGCGGTGTCGCGCACGAAATCAACAATCCGTTGACCATCATCGTGGGGAAGGCATCCGAAGTAAAAAGAATCGTCTCGACCGGCCATCCCCGCCCCGAAGACATTTCGGTGATCGCGGCTTACGCTGACAAGATCCAGAAAACGTCGATCCGTATTTCTGAAATCGTTCAGAGCTTGAAGTTCCTTTCACGCCCCGAAAAACATATGTCGATTCACCGACACCCGTTCTACAAAATCTTCCAGGAACTTCGCGACATGTGTTCGGAGAGATTCAAGGCTCACGGGGTTCTTCTTGAGATTCCGGAGCCACCACCCGAGCTCGCGGCCGAAATAAATCCCACGCTTGTTTCGCAGATGTTACTCAACCTAATCAACAACGCTCACGATGCGGTAGAAAAAGAGAGAAACGCCTGGGTTCGAGTCGAATGGGCGGAAGATGATGATTCGATTTATCTCTTCGTGACCGATAGCGGCCCCGGCATTCCCATCAAGATTCGCTCGCGCATCTTCGATCCGTTTTTCACGACGAAGGATCCCGGGAAAGGAACCGGCCTCGGACTCAGTCTCGCGGCGAGCATCGCGGCTCACCATCAGGGATCGCTTCGCCTCGACAACCTTCACACGCACACGCGGTTCGCGATCCAGTTGCCGAAACGATCCACGGGTTAAGGAAGCGGCGGCAAGAGTGCGACCGCTTTGTTCCATCCCGGCTTGGCTTTCTCGATACGCTTTTCCCAGAACGGCATGTAGTTCGCGAAGTTGTTGCGGATGAGAGTTCCCGACCATCCCTGGAACTTCATTCCGTAATTCATTTCGAAATGTCGGCTATAGGCACCGATCACGCGAGGCTGATCGAGGTAACCCGACCACGGGATCTCTTTTCCGCGATTGGTGACGACGTCGATGACGCGCATTTCGCCGTTATCCATCACGGCCACGTCAACTCCCCAAGCCTGACGATTCAGGAATTCCATCGGGAGCGACTTCAACATCTCACCCACCCGCTGTTCCGCACGGTGAATCTGCTCGGGAGTGAGAAGGTTCGTTTGAACCCAACGCGCCGGCACCGCACCTTCGATGACTTTGTTCTCATAGGTGTGAACACGAACTTCATGGAAGAACTGGTTCTTCAACCGCTTCTTCGCATCCGCCACGCGCATGACATCCTCCTGCAGAACGATCGCCTCACCACTCGCGATCGTATCGAGGATATGGCTCTTCACCGCCCGCTTGTGCGAAGGAGAATAGAGCGGACTTCCCTCTTTCAAGAGATCAACGACGAATTCATCCGAATCCGCATACAATCCATGACCGCGCTCCTGGGGAGCGACTCCGACCGCAGGCCGCACGACGAAGCCCGCCGGGAACTCCGAAAACAGCGCCTCGTCGATTTGCTCCCCCGTCGCCGTGATCACGCCCTTCGCGTTCGTCAACTGGTGCTTCGTCAGAAATTCACGCAAGCCCAAGGTCTTCGGGTAAAAGAGCCGAGCATCTTGTCCCAGCTCGCGATCGAGAATCTCAGCGAGGATACGTTTATCCGCGAGCATCTGAGTCGCCCAAGACGCCTCGATCATGTTCTTCGAGTAAATCGCCGAGAGCCACGACTGCTTGCTCGCACCCGCCGCGATATCCTGCTGACTCGACGGCTGGTCATTGATGCGAAGCGGGCGACTCTTCAAAGTCGTCAAAACCTTCTGCGCACGCGCCGAAACAAACTGTGCAGGTTTATTGGCTTTCGCCTTCGGCGGAGCCTTGATGGTCACCTTCACCTTTTGGGCTTTCGGCTGGCTTTTGGCTTGGATTTTAGTGGCGGCCTTCGTCTGGGCTTTCGGTTGGGCGTGGGTGAGCGCCGGCAGTCCCGCCGAGACGGCGAAAATCGAAAGTGCTGCGAGGGTAACCTTGGTTGTCGTGAGTTTCACGTTCATGACCCATTCCGTGTGAGATGTTTTCCCTAGGCTATCGTCTCCCGCGCCCCTCGGCCAGTCCGTTGGGTGAAAGCCGTGCAAAGGTCGGGGGTTTGGGGTGGGATGGGTCGCTGGTGCTGGTTTGGGTATCGGGTGTGTGTGCAGGTCACCGGGGCGTGGTTTGGGTGGCGGGTGTGTGTGCAGGTCGCCGGTGTACGCATTGCGTGAGGCGCGTGGGTAGGTCGCCGAATCAAGTTTGGGTGGCGGGTGTAGTCCGTTTTTTTTCCGGGCGCTAACTTCACGATCGAGGAGTCGATCGACTCAAGTTCGACCGTCGGGCCTTCTCGGCGCCGCCACGACCCGCCCACGCAATGGATGGCGATCGCTGAAGACTCTTGTGAATTGGCAACCTCTTAGTTTCTCGAAGGCGATGACTCATCTCCCGACCGATTGATGATCAATGTACAAGGGAGAACCCGACTGAGTTTAGGGCCCGAGATAGGCCGCCGATTCAAGTTTGGGTGGTGGGCGTCGCCTGACCCGTCACACACATCGTGGATTCGCACGCCCCGTTCGCCGACCGGAACCCGGTCCCACGCTGCCGCCTCCGGAATCAACTCCTACGTCCGGAAATGAACTAAACTATTTCTGATTAATTCTGTTGCCGCATGCATCACCCGTTGTGTTTGCGAGCGCGACCGCATACAAAGTTGATCGATGGCAGGACAAAAACAAATCGAGTTTAATTTCAGAACCCATGGCGGGGCACGTAGAGGGGCCGGGCGGAAGAAGCGGCTTATCCATGAATCGTCTCATGCAGCTCGCCCGGAGGTTGATGAGAAGAGTCCCTGTCATGTCGTGATTAAGCTTTTGCCCTGTCGACCGCGGTTGAGGACGCCGAAGTTTATTCGGGCATTCACTCGAGCTATTAAACGGATGCAGGTTTTTGGGGTTGGTGTTCAGCATTTTGCAATTGAATCCAATCATATTCATTTAATTCTCGAGGCGCCGTCGGGTGAGGCGTTAGCGCGGGCGATGGCGAGTTTACTCGCTTCGATCACGTGGGCGATGCGAAGGATTTTTCGGTTTTACGGGCCGCTCTTTTTGGGGCGGTATCATCTCCATAAGGTTGTGAGTCCGCGGGAGATGAGGAACGTTTTGAGGTACGTCCTCTTTAATCATTCGAAGCATTGCGGGATGAAGCCGTTTGCGGATGTTTTTTCGTCGATCTTCTCATTCGAGAATCTTAGGGACCTCTTGTTAGTTCGTTTGCCGGATCCGCCGGATTGGCAACGGGAGATCACCGGAAGCATTCGGGCGGCGCGATCGTGGCTGCAGCGGGTGGGTTGGCGCCGGCAAGGCGAGCACCGTCGCTGACTCCGAGCCGGCCCACAAGATCGGACTTCTTCTTCCAAGTTCGCCGTCGTCGCCGCCACCGGGCCCATTGGCTCCGGAATGAGGTGCATGAACCCATTTTTGTCACCTTTGGCAATTCGTGCACACCAGGGGGTTCGGGGGGACGAATATACGGGGGCTTGGGGGCGGCCTCGGGCTTGCTCATTTCTCAGTGATGTCACCCCAGGATCCACAGGATGGGGTACTTAAATGAGGAGTTGGAACGATGAGCTTCTATGGAAATTGCCCCCAGTGCGGAACTCAAATCCCGCAAGAGCGATATATCAGTGGCTCGCCGATTTGCGCGTGCGGTTGGTGCGATCAGGCTCCGGCTCAGCGTCGTGACCTCGACATCGAGAAGAAGACGATCTACGGGATGATCGCGGGAGCGCTGGCGATGATGGCGTTCTATGTGCACATGGTGAACTGGGGTTCATATGCGTTTAAGATTCCGTTTGTAAAAGTGGCGCAGGTGACCGGAATGCTCTCGATCGAGGGTCACCGTGAACTCGCGCAAGCCTGCATTACTTTGAATAAGTGGTCGTGCGCTCGAAATGCTTATCTCGATATCTATCGCTCGAAACGTGATGTTCAGGGTTTAGCGGATCTCGCTCACCTTGAGGTTCGTCTCGGCGAGAGCCAGGCGGCGGTGGCGGCTTATGCGGCTTACTTCCAGGCCGGCGGAAAAAACGGGATCGCGGCGCTTGAGTACGGAAAAGTCCTTGAGACAACCGGTCAGGTTGATCAAGCGGTTCAGTATTATGAGACGTCGATTCAGGATCGTCCCGAGAAGCTTCCGATTCAGGCGACGGCCGGTATCGTTCGCATCTTGATGAAGAAGGGCGATTACGAGAAGGCGTATCAGCGGATCATCGCGTTCCACAATAGCTCGGAGAACGCGAAGGGCTTCTTGAATACGGAGCTCGCGCAGCTTGAAAAGCAACTCGGATCGCAAGCGAGCGCTCGTTTGAAGAAGGCCGCGCA
>SXSP01000336.1 GCA_005792225.1 Bdellovibrionales bacterium
AATCCTCCCCTCCGCCAAATCGTCGCGGCGCCCGCCGATCAAGTGGGAACGATGCTCTTTAAACACGCGCCCACGCGGCTGGTGGATTTCGTGATCAACAAGGCTTTGTCTTAAATGGACGAAGGGCCCGCCTCTCGCGAAGCGCGCCCCTCAGAAGCCAGGATCGAGTCCTGGCTAAAAAATTTTAAGTTTGATTCTATTCTTTGAGTTTCGAGAAGTTCGCGTAAGTCCGCTCGGAAACGCGAACTTGCTTTCTCCACTTCACAATCTCGTCTTCGTACTCAGCGCGCTTCTTGGTCAAGCGTTCCTTGTCGGTCTTGGCGAGAGTCTCTTTTTCGTTGATCGCCTGCTCGAGTTCAACGATCGATTGATTGCGCTCGGACCAAGCGGCGAGCTCGGTGTCGACCTTCGTCATCTTCTCGTTGTACTTGGCGAGGTTCTCTTGACGTTTCATCGTATTTTGTTCGAGCTGAGCGAGGGTCTTTTTGAGCTCCTCGATCTGCTTTTGCTCGTTCTCGAGCTTCGCCTGCTCAGCCTTCATGTACGACTCAAGCTGCATCTTCGCGGCGTTGACCGCCACTTTGCCCTTCGCCGTCTCAGTTGTTTGCTTCAACAGAGCTTGCTTCTGCTTGTCGAGAAGCTTGAGCGCGCGATCGGTTTCGGTCAGGTTGTAATTGACGATTTTGAGATTGTCCTCGTACTGCTTGAGGTTCTCTTTGCTCGCCTCAGCGTTTTCTTTCAGCTGCGTCACCTTCTCAGCCACATTGGTGCGAGCGTTCGCGCCGGTGACCATCAACGAAGCAACCAAAACAATCAATACTTGATGGATGTTTGTGGTTTTCATTCTTCAACTCCTTCGACACTCGCCGTCTGGTGTCCATCGGCATTCGGGCAATTGTTTTTGAGGCTAGAGCGATAGTGACCGATCTCGTCTTCCCAGTATTCTCCGTCGAAATCCCATTGGAGCGACTTCGACTTCGGGATCGCGGATGCGGGAACGCGATTCGCGACATCACCGCCGGCCACTTGGTAACGAATATTCTCACCGCTTCCCGCGAACACTTCGTAGCGGAGAAGCTCGTTGTTATCGAGAGCGCGGGCGAGATCCACCTTCATCTTCAAGAGACGATTCGCGAGAATCTGCTCCGTTTTCGAGCGCAGTTTTTCCAGACGTTTATCGGCACCGCCGACGACGTCCGCGCGGTACTCAACCATCGCTTTTTTCGCGTCGGTGAAGAGATCGACCTGGAAGAAGTAGTCGTTCAGATCGTCAAGTTCCTTCTGAAGCTGAGTTGCGTATGCGTTACCGCTTTCGAGCTCAGGCTTCTTTTTCACTTGGGCGAAACGTTTGCGAATCGCATCCGAGCGTTTGCGAGACGCATTGACGAGGGCTTGCGCTTTTTTCAACGAGCGATCGATTTCGGCTTCGATCGAGTTGTACTTGGGACGCTCGTCGAGCTGGCGGTTCAAAGACTTCTGAAGATTCGTGAAGTCGCGGTGACGAGCCATCTCGCGGACCACGGTGATGGGAAGTCCATCGACTTCTTTCGCGTCTTTCGGTGCGCGGAGGAAGTTACGAACCGTTTCGTAGTAATTCTTCTTGCCGGCCGATGAAACGTAGCGATTCATCTTGTCGAGATGCGGGCGGTACTCATGCTCAAGGAGCGAGAGCGTCTTGTAGGCGTCACCGTATTGGCAAAGGTTCAAGTAACCGACCGTACGGATGACGTACGACTCAGGCTTATAAACGCTTCCGAAGAAGGGCGATTGGATCGAATACATATTTCCGATCGCGCCTTCGAAATCTTCGCTCATCAACTGCGCCCAACCCATTTCGGTCAAGCTTTGCAACCACAAGGGATGATCCTTGTAGACTTGCTGGAAGGATTCGCGTGCCTTCTTGAACTGACGTTCTTGGAAGGCCATACGACCCAAGTTGAGCGCGACGAGCGCCTGGAACTCAGCTTTGGTTTTGTCGGTGCGGAGGTCATTGATGAGTTGGTCTTGAATGCGGAAGGCTTCCGTCTTCGATCCCGCCTGATACTCAGCGAGAGCCAAGAGGAATTGCGCGTTCAGGTACTTCGCGTGAGTCGAGGGAACCTGTTTTGCCCAAGCGAGAGTCGTCTTAAAGCGGGCGGTCGAAGCGCCGTAATCCGTGAGGATGTAGGCCATATCCGCGCGTTGTTTATCGTCGACTTTCGCCATGAACTTCGCGTTTTGCGCGAGCTTCACCATCGCGGCGCCGATTCCTTCAGTGAATTCGTAAGGAACTTCCGGGCCGATTTCGCCAAGGAGCTTCAAAGAATAATGTTGATCGACGGAATCAAGAACGCGGCGGGCGCGCTCGTAGAAATCCGTCATGAGGCCCAATTTCTTCGAGCACATCGCGAGGTAGTAGTTCGCCTCCGACTGCCATGCGGGCTTTTCGGAGAGGGCGTGGAACAGGCCGACGGCCGATGCACACTGATCACCCTGCTGGTACAAAAGAAGACCGCTCAAGAAGCGGAGTTCTTCGGGTGTGAGAGCCTTGAATTTGCCAAGGTTGAACTTCGCCTCGGTCTTGAGACTCATCACGATCTTATCGAAAGCCGCGCGGCTCACTTTGCCTTTCGGCTGGAACACGACGTCTTTGACTTCTTTGTTCGGCTTCGGGCCTTCACCCATGGCCGTGAGCTTTTTGAATTCAGCGGGAGTGAGAGCCTCAGGCGAATCAAACGCCGTGATCACGCGATCATCGACGATTTTCTGCATACGCGTATCGAGCTTGTAGAAGCCCGTCGAAACGCGCTCTTCGCTTCCAATGCTTAAGCGAGGGATTTTCGGCGCGGTCTTGAGATCGTAAACGGGAACGCCGTTGTCGGATTTCTTCATACCCGCGACTTCGACGTACGCACGATCTTCAAACACCGGCTCGATGGGAGCCGAAAGTTGCTTTTGAGAAGGCGGTGCCGCGAGTTTTGCTTGCGAAGGTGCACCCGCGGGAACGACGGGCGCACTCACCGCCATCGAACCTTGTGGTGCCGATGTCGGCTGCTGAGAAGCCGTTTGAGCAGACGACGGAACCGATGGAGCTGATGAACCCGCAGCCGGAGGAGCCGCGAGAGTCGGCGGTGTTACCGTACCCGTG
>SXSP01000337.1 GCA_005792225.1 Bdellovibrionales bacterium
CCTTGCGCGGGCGAGCCTCGCTGAAGCGAGGCGGGTCGAAAACTCCGTCAAGCACAAACTCTCGCGCGCACCAAGAATTCTGCTTGCACAGAATTCCAGGCCAATCTCCGCTCGCATACGCAGAAACGCTCCGGGGATTCGGCCATCATTCAACTAAGCCCAAGGTCCGCGCCTCGCTCAAGCGAGTTGATAACGGAGGTTCTCAACCCGCCGAACCGCCGCACGCAACCGCATCACCGGCGCGTCTGACGATCCTTCAAGATTTCCTGCATCACGCGCGGGAAATAAGTCTGATACCCGGACTGAACATCGCTCGCGAGGAGCGGCACCGCGAGGTCAGCCGGTACGCCGTAGTTTTCGACGAGCGGATGCGAGGGATTCTGCCTTCGCATGAGGGCTTCGGAGAGATGGATCTGCATGCGGTAGAAGTTATTGAGTTCGTACGTGCCCACGGAAGCACCGGCTCCCGCTGTGCGGTAGCCGACGAGGCGCACGCGTCCGTAGTCCTTGAGGCTTGCCGGTGTTGCGTCGCCGCCCGAGTAATCGAGCTCGTTGATCATGAAGTACGTTTCTTTGGTGTACACTTGGGTCTTCGCGATATCGACGCCGAGAACCGCTTTTAGAAGATCAGCGGCTGATTCAGGAGTTTTAAAGAGGAACTTCGAAATCAACTTGGTGATCAGGCCCGTATCGGTAATCTTTTTACCGAGTGCTCGGTCGATGGCACGTTCAACGTAGGCGCTCATCGGCAGCATCGAGATCGGTTCGGAGAGGTCAAGCCCGCGGTCGCGCGCTTCGACCATCTTTTGGATGTCTTTTTCAAGCATGGAACTTACGACGCGAACTTCTTCAGGTGTGAAGAGCCCGTCGGCGTTTCCGTCGATCTGTTCTTTGATCTCGCGATACTGGCGGATAAAGTCCGATGACGGTTTCACGCTAAACTGTAAGTGTTTGGAAGCGTCCCACTTTCCGGTGAGCGATTTGACGACGATGTCGGAGAGGATGACGTAGCCACCCGGATTGTTCGTCTGGTCGATGACGAGGTAATCGGACTGAGCTTCGAGTTTCGCGATGAGATAACGAAGCGCTGTGATCGATCCGACCAGATTCTTTGGCGAATAGCTTGCGATTCTTAAGAAGCCGACGCGTTCGCCGTTCATCGTGAATGTCCCTGCCTTGTAGACGTCATCCGAGATGATCGTCTTCATGGCTTTCGTGGCGGCAGGAAGTTCAATCGGCTTAAAATCTTGCGGCAGCGGGAAGAAGGGTTCCTGTTGGCCAAGCTTGAGGAGCGACGTCTTGGCTGCGTTCGCCTCGATGGGGAGAACGGGGAGGCGCGTGCTGACGAGGCGATCGAATTTTCCGAGGATCTGTGTGGTGGCGGGCGCTACCGACACGAGGGCGTCGAATGGGTTCACTTCTTCTTTTTTGGGACGATACTTACCAACGATCGCTTCGGGATCTGGGTTGCCGTTTAAGCCCTTTCCGACGAGTCCGATGCCTTCTTTCGAAAACGGAAGCTGGACGTCGAACGCGGCTTCGCCTGACTTGGGCTTGACGGTCAACTGCACGCCTTGATCATTGATGTGCGCGAACTCAGGATCTTTTGAAAGCGCCGAAAACTTCGAGAGCGGAATTCCTCTTGCCTCTTTCCACTCAGGAAATCCAAGGGCGAACTGCGCGAGCGATGTCTCGGGATTGCCCGAGGCGCGCCACGAGCCGAATGTATTCATGAAGTCGATGGGGGATTTACCGTTGATCGCAACGATTTCGTCGCCCTGTGCGAGCTTCCGCGCTGATGAGGGGTAGATGTCGGTCGTCGTCTGCACGAAGAGGCGGTTTTCGGCGGCGCGCAGCTGAACTGGAACGTGATACACCAAACTCGAAGGCAGCATCACCGAGACGTGCGCGTCGTTGAACTTCGCGACGAAATCCGCAAAGAGGTAGTAACCATCGTTACTCGTTTTTGCGCGGCCGGCTCCGTAATTCAGATCGCGCTGAAGTGTCGTCCAATCGAGTCCAAGCACTTGATACTTCATCGTCAGCGGGCCGTAGTTGTCGAGAACGAGCGCCGAGAGATTGGCCGCCGCAAGTTTGGTATTTTGGCTGAGCTGTGAGCGCGGGGCTCCGGAACGAACGACTTTTTCAAGATTGATGGCGGGAAGTTCTTTGGAGAAGCCGCGGGTGGACTCCGAGGGGCCGCCGAATGCATCTAAGCACTGAGACATTGAGTAGGAGGCTTGCGGTAACACGATCAAACCGAGAGCGAGCAAGAAGAATCGGCGTTGGTTCACACGGCCTCCTCAAAACGGCACGAGACATCAAACGGACCACGAGATCGATCCCTTATATTCGATTCTCGTGCCGAAACGAGGAGTGATTAAATTCGACCTGACGGCCCCCGAGGTGTCCAAGGCGCGGAATGGGGCCGGCAAAGGTCACCTTAAGATTTGGTTCGCTCAAGTGGCATCAGACCGGAGAAAAAGTTCTTCGAGAGGGCGTTAAAGCCGCGAAGCACCTGCCAATCGATACGGTAGCGCGATCTTGGCCCGTCGACCTTGCCGCGGATTAAACCAACGGACTTTAAGGCCTTTAGGTGTTGGCTCACCGTTGATTGGGCGAGGGGAAGATCATCCACGAGATCGCAGCAGAGGCATTCGCCCCTCTGGGCGAGGAGCCGCAAGATCGCCAGGCGCGCCGGGTGGGCGAGGGCCCGCGCGAGTTCTGAGATCGTCACGTCCTTGTCGGGGAAGCCCGCTTTCCTTGCAATGGCCATTTTGAAGTCCCTTCGAGTCTATATCGACGCTCTACGATCGAGGCTATCACACCCCGCGCGGGACAAAAGTAAAATTGTTGAGACCGGCGTTTTCGCCTTAGTTCTCTTTTGCCATCAAGTAAGGAAGTGGCCCCTGATTGCGACCCTTTTTGCCCGGCGCGAGCGCATAATGGTTGGAGCAATTCTTCGAGCAGGTTTGATACTTTTCCGTCTTTACGCACTCCACGCAAACCATCACGTCAATATCGCAACGGAGGCAATTCACGGGCTGATCCGCCGGCTGCCCGCAGTGGGGACAGAGCGTGTAGAGTTTCGTGGGCTTCAGCTCTTGATTGACGGCCACTCTGTAATCGAAGACGAAACATTCTCCGTCGAACTTCCGATTCGGAAACTTCGCGAGATAATTTAAAATTCCGCCGTCGAGTTGATAGACGTTTTGAAACCCGTGATTGTTCATTTCGACCACGGCCTTTTCGCAACGGATACCGCCCGTGCAGTAGATCATGATCTTCTTGTCTTTCGGAAGTTCAGCCTTATCCAAGTAGTCGCTGAATTCATGGAATTCCTCGATCTCGGGATCAATCGCATTTTTAAATTTTCCGATTCGCGTCTCGTACCAGTTGCGGGTGTCGAGGACGAGTACGTCTTCTTCTTCCATCATCCGGTCCCACTCTTCTGGTGAGAGGTGGGTTTGAGACTTCGGAGGAAGCGGCTGCACTTCCGGTTTCCCGAGCGTTACGATTTCGGGACGAACGCGAACGCGGAAGCGGCGAAAGGGCCAAGCTTCGGATTCGCTCCATTTACGGGGAAGCTCCGGAAATCCGAGTTTCTCCGCGACCCAAGTCAAAAACGACTCGACGGCCTTTACCGATGTTCCGCAGATCGTGCCGTTGATGCCTTCACCGGCGAAGATGATGAGACCACGCAAATCACGTCGATCTCCTTCGTTCTCGATCGCGGCACCGAGCGACTCGAGGTCTTCCGGGCGAACGTATCCGAAATGGTAAAAGGCAGCGATATGGAGGCGATTTTCGACGGGTTTTGTCATGATCCGTCATTTTTAAAGGCCGCCCCTTGGGCCAGTCAACGGCATTTGAAAAAGTTCAGCGACTTTTAGCCTTTAGCGAACGCTTAACCTTCCTCTGCCCCCGTTAAATCGATGCCCTCAG
>SXSP01000338.1 GCA_005792225.1 Bdellovibrionales bacterium
CGCTGTTCCACCACCGTGATGCCCGGCATCGCACCCACCACCGCCGCCAGCGCCAGCAGCGAGGCCGGGCCCGAGGCGTTCTTCAGGGGCAGCGGCGCGATTTCGGCGTAAGCGCGCTGCGGGTGGTCCGGATACAGCGCCGCCTGGCTTGAAATGCTATTGGGTGTCGGCGAAGGCGGCTTGAGCCGGCCGTTGGCAACGCCGATATCCGCCGGCCGGTTGCCGCGCAGCGCGCCGAACTGGACCAGGATCGAGGCCAGAATCAGAAGGCCGGCGAGGATGTACAGAGTGGTTTTCATGGGCGCGAGCGCGAGTCCGCCCGAGCTTACAGCATCGAATGCAGGCCGAACATGTTGCCTTCGGTATCAATGGCCAGCGCGATGAAGCCGTACTGCCCGATGGACATCTTCTCCTTCTGTACGCTTCCGCCCGCCGCAACGACACGGGCCGCGCACGGTGGCTCGGGGCAAGCGCCGTAGCTTGAGCTTTCCGTCCCAGGTTGCACCGGCATCTTTGACTCTGGCGCGCAAGTCAGTGTCGTCGCAGGCGATTCGGACCAGGAGTTTCCCCCGGCGGCATCGGGCACGTGTGGCAAGACCGCCGAACGGCCGAGGACTGCGACGCTTGGAAAAAAGACGGTCATGAAAAAATGCTTCATGAGAAGACCGGGCTCGTCGTCGATCCGTATTTCTCGGCGTCCAAACTTCGCTGGCCCCTCGACAATGTGACGCAGCTTCGCGTGCGCGCTGATCGGGGCGAGGTCGCGGCGGGCACCATCGACTCGTTTCTCCTCTGGAAGCTGACGGCGGGAGTGTCGCACAAGACCGATGTCTCGAACGCTTCGCGCACGCAGCTCATGAACATCGAAACCGGTCTATGGGATGACGATCTTCTCAAGTTTTTTAGCGTCCCCTCAGGAATCCTACCCGAAATTTGCGACTCATCGGGCGTGTTTGGCGAGACGAAGGGTCTCAGTATCCTGCCCGACGGAATTCCGATCACCGGAATCGCGGGCGATCAACAAGCGGCTCTTTTTGGCCAAACTTGTTTTCAAGAAGGCGACGCGAAATGTACGTTCGGCACCGGAAGTTTTCTCCTCATCAATTCGGGCCAGCGGATGTTGCGATCTAAATCGGGTTTGTTGACCACGGCGGCCTGGCGCTTGAAGGGGGACGAAAAGATCACCTACGCGCTCGAAGGTGGTGCCTTCATCTGCGGTGCCGCGGTTCAGTTTTTGCGCGATCAGCTCGGCTTCATCGAAGAAAGCCGCGACGTCGAAAAGCTCGCCACGCAAGTGAAAGACACGGAGGGAGTCGAGTTCGTTCCGGCACTCACGGGGCTGGGCGCTCCGTACTGGGATCCGTTTGCGCGAGGCACGATTAGTGGACTCACGCGCGGCACGACCCGTGCCCATCTCGCGCGCGCGACTCTCGAAGCGATGGCGCTTCAAAACACCGAAATTCTTCTCGCGATGAAAGAAGACCTCGGTCAAAGTTTGCGTTCGGTTCGCGTCGACGGAGGAGCTGCCGCGAACGGTCTCCTCATGCAGCTTCAAGCCGACTATCTGGGTGTCGATGTCGTGAGACCGAAGATGATCGAAACAACTTCAGCGGGAGCGGCTTACTTGGCTGGTTTGGGCGCGGGCCTCTTCGGAAGTCTCGAGGAGATCAAGCGCATTTGGAAAACCGATCGCACCAACCGCTCCAAGATGTCGGATGAGGATCGGGCCGAGCGTCTCAAGCGCTGGCAGCTCGCCGTCCGTCGGGCTCGTCTGACGTCCTAATTTAGTCATGCCCGTGAGCGTCGTCTCAGCCACTTGCGCTAGAATGGTGCGAGTGGAGGGACGACTGAAGTGAGACGCCGCGAATACCATTGGAGCCTCTTTCACGTGACGGAAAAAAACCAGCTCGATGGTCTGCGCACGGATCAAGTCGAAGCGGTTTTCGCCGCCATTCCCAAGCCGACGATGAAGGAATGGTTCATCTGGAAAGAGGGTTTCGACGGTTGGAAGCCTTTTGAGGATTTTCCGCAACTCGTCTTGAGTCTTCGCAAAGCCGACGATCGTATTTGGGAATCTCCTCCTCCACCTCCCGGAACGGAAGAAAATACGAATCCTGATCTCGCACCCCTTTCAAGCCAAGATCAAACGCGGGTCGTGAAGCCCGTGGCAAAAACCGCGGTGAAAACCCAACAAGCGGTGAAACTGAAAGCAGAGCCGAAGCCCGCCGTGAAAAAGCCTGAGTCCGCAAGAGCGGCCGCCGCCGGCAAATCGAAGATGATCACGCCGTCTGAAAAACTCTCTTTGAGTGGCGATGACGATGATCTTGAGCTTTCGCTCATGCGCTCGGGTGTTCTCGAAGATCGCAACAACATGCGCTTCGACAAGGTAATCGAAATTCGCATCTTCGTGGGCGATCAATCTTACAAAAATTCGACCCTCAACATTTCGCTTAAAGGAATGCAACTCCGCGAGCCGCTTCCCCAATCGCTCCCTCGCTACTTCAACGTTGAGATCGGCAAGGCCGATCGGGCGATTCCGGTCGTTTGTTCGGAAGTGAAGAGCCGAGACGGCGGCCCTTCGATGCGGCTCCAAATCGAGTCAAACGAGCACGCGAGCGCGCTGCTCACCATGCTCCTCTCGGGCGGCTGATCGCCCGCTCTTTGGACCAAGGCAAAGCTCAAAAACAAACGGCCAGGATTAAAACCCTAGCCGTTTGTTTTTGAATTTCGCAACCCCAAGAGATCGCCGGCCTCGATCGTCACTCCGGAAAGGAGTCGCGGCGCTCGCTCGAGATCTTCAGAGTTTTGCTCGGAGCAGGGTTTAAGTCCGGCACTCGCTTTCGTTTAAAACGAAGCGTCAGTCATCACGCCTCCGCGGGTCGGCTCGAGGCCCGATGTTTTCGCGGCGAGGGATCGATGAGTTGGAGCAGTTGGCCCACGTCGCGGACCCATTTGATCTTGCACTTCATTTTTTCGTCCAGCTCGTTCAAGTGTTTGCGGTTAGAGGCCGGAACAACGAAGGTCGTGAAGCCGAGCTTCTCCGCTTCGCGCAAGCGAACGTCGGCAAAATTCACGGCGCGAATTTCGCCGGTGAGTCCGACTTCGCCGAAGAAGCAGGTCTTCGCGCCGACTTCGTACCCCGTTTCGGTGGAAATCAGGGCCGCCGCGATCGCGAGATCGGCCGCGGGCTCAACGAGCCGCAGGCCGCCGACGACGTTGATGTAGACGTCGGATTGCGAGAGCTTCATGCCCGCATGTTTACTTAACACGGCGGTGAGCATGTGCACGCGGTTGGCGTCAAAGCCGATCGACGTACGGCGCGGATTGGGCATCGAGGAGTAGTTCGTGAGCGCTTGCACTTCGCAGAGAAGGGGGCGCGTTCCTTCCATTGACGCGAAGACCGTCGAACCGATGAGCGTTTGACCGCGCTCTTCGAGGAAGAGTTCCGAAGGATTCGAGACTTCCGCCAAACCTTTCGTATCCATTTGAAAAACGCCGAGCTCATGGGTCGCTCCGAAGCGATTCTTCAAGGCGCGGAGGAGCCGGAACTGGTGACTCATATCGCCTTCGAACGAGAGCACGGTATCGACCATGTGTTCGAGAACTTTCGGGCCCGCGATGTTTCCTTCGTTCGTGACGTGACCGATTAAGAGAACGCAGATCCCGGAACCCTTCGCGAGCCCCATGAGTTGGGCCGCGCACTCGCGCACTTGCGAAACCGAGCCGGGAGCCGATTGAACTTCGGGTAAAAAGACGGTTTGAATCGAGTCGACGACGAGGACTTTCGGTTTCAATTCTTGAGCGAGCGCGCGAATGGATTCGAGATTGGACTCGCTTGCCATGTGCACGTTACCCGAACGAACGCCGAGGCGTTGCGCGCGTAGACCGCTCTGGTTCACGGACTCCTCACCCGAAACGTAAAGAACGGAAACGCCCTGACGCGCGAGACCTCCCGCCATTTGCAGAAGCAGCGTTGATTTTCCGATTCCGGGATCGCCGCCGAGGAGGATGAAAGAGCCTTCGACGAGACCGCCGCCCAAAACGCGGTCGAGTTCATGAAACCCCGTGAAGATGCGGTCCATCTGAACCGACTTAAGACTTTCGTCCAGTCGAATGACTCGACCTTCGGCGCTACCAGAGACGCCCGCGGACATGCCGGGTGACGCGCCCGCCGTACTCCATCCGCGCTGCCGGTCGGTGGTCTTGGTTTCTTTTACGAGAGGTTCCTCGACGAACGAATTCCATGCGCCGCAATCGGTGCAGCGGCCTTCCCAACGCGCACGTTGAGCGCCGCAATTTTGGCAGACAAAAATGGATTTCGCTTTAGCCATCGACGAGCTCCTAGGCATCATGATTTCAATAGGCGGTCGGAAACATTTCTGGTTATCATGATCACTTCAATCGAACAATCCAAGGATGGGATGTGCGTAAGATTCCGAATTGTCATGCAATTCTCGCTATTTCTTTAGCAACGATCCTGGTCGGCGAGCCGCTCCTGGCCTCCCGGAATCCGGCGTTGTCCGCGAGTCGCCCCGACATCAATCAAGTGCAGCGCGCGCGCGACTGGGCGGATGAGGGAAAAACCGAGGACGCAGCCAAGATGCTCCTCGAGATGATCAAAAATGAAAAAGATCGTGAGCGTCGGGCGCTCGCACGCATGACCCTCGCGGTCATGAGTTTTCGCGCGGCGAGAGATGTCGAAGCCGAGGAGCAATTCAAGCTCGCGATCGAAGATGGAACGCGCATTCCCGATTACGCCTACTATCATCTCGGCGTCCTTAAAAAGAAATCGGGTCGCGAAAAAGAAGCTCAAGCTGATTTTCAGAAAGTCATCGAACTGAAGCCACCGAAGCGACTGGAAGTCGAAGCGAAATTTCAGATCGGCGAAATTCAGATCAACGCAAAACAGTGGCGGGCGGCGACCACGCAATTCGAGTCGCTCAGGAAGGCTTACCGAAATCAGGAGAGATATCCCGAGATTCTTTTTAATCTCGTTCGCGCCGATCTTCATGCGGGAAAACGTGCGGCCGCCTGCAAACCCGCACGTGAGCTTTATGCGAAATATCCCTCGCATCCGTCTGTTCGCGATTGGGGCCCGGCGCTTGCCGTAAACCAAGTCGACGGAGTCAAAATCGGATGCTCCGCGAACTCCAAGGATTTAAAGACGCGCGTACGTCGCCTCTGGCTGGGTGGTGAGGCCGAGAGAGCGACGGCTGAACTCCGCTCACTCAAGGACGATGGCGAAGAGGGTCAGTACGGAATCGATGCGATGCTCGCCAATCACCTCTTAGGAGAGGGGCACATCGAAGAGGCCATGAAGCTGATCCTGAAACATTACGAAGAACAAAAGTTGCGGCCCGCGTACTTGGCCTTACTCGCGAAGGGATCTTCGCGGGCGGGTGAGTACCAAGCCTCGATCGCGGCCTACCAAAAAGCGTACGATGTCGCGCCTCGAGGAAAAGATGCCGCGAGCCACTTATTTCAGGCGGCCTTCACGAGCTACCAAATTCAAGATTACGACGGTGCCACTCGGCGTTTCGAAAAACTCGTGAAGGCGTTCCCGGGTTCTCGCCTCTCGCGCGATGCCCGTTGGCACCTCGCTTGGATGAGATACTTGCGCACCGACTATCAAGGAGCGTTCGAGAGTTTCAATGAGTTGGCGAAAGCCCCACGCTTTAAGCGCGGTCGTCGTGGGCGCCTCATTCCGATTGAAACGGTCGGAATGGACCGGATTCAGTATTGGAGCGCGATGAGTCTGCTCCGAATGGGGAAGTCTCAGGACGCGATTCCGCTCTTCGAGAAGCTCACGCGTGATCCGGCGGTCAGTTATTATTCCCTCGCCGCCTACTATCGACTGACGGGAATTCCCGGAGCGAAAGTGCCCGCGGGCGTCGAGATGAGATTCGGATTGAAGAAAAACGGAAACGGAGCCGCTCCGACTGAAGAAGAACTTCGCGAAGCGGTGGCCGTCGCCGACGCTCAGGCGCAAGCCGATGCTCAAGCGGAAACGGATCCCGCGGCCGCGCAAGAGACGGCGAGCACCGAAGGTGAAGCCGACGCCGCACCCGCGACGGACGAAGAAGCGGGAAGCGAAGAAGATGCCGCTTCGGTTGCGGAAGCCGGTGAGCCGAAGGGTCCAGCGAATTTCAAAGATCCTCAGCTTGCGGTCAAATTCGAACGCGCGCGTGATCTCGCGTTCGCGGGTCTGGAAGACGGCGCCCGTCGTGAGCTCGGCGAAATCGAACGCCGTGCACGTTCAGTCGCGGATCGCAAACTCTTGATGGCCGAGTACGCACAGGTTCGCAACTACGAGCGTTCGAGCTACATCGGTGAGCTCGGCTTCGGAGCGGCCCGCTTGCGCGAAGGACTTCGCGGTGACAGCCGCCAGTATTGGGAATTCGCGTATCCCCGGGCTTGGGAGCCAGCGGTTTTGAAAGCATCCCGTTCAACATCTGTTCCCGAAGAGTTCATCTGGGGCATCATGCGCGCCGAGAGTCACTATCGCCAAGACGCTCAGTCGCCGGTCGGTGCGCTCGGACTGATGCAAATCATGCCCTTCACCGGAAGAAAAGTGGCGAGCCTCATGAACTGGAACGGTTTCGAAACGCGCTCGCTTCTTGAACCGGAAACAAACATCCGACTGGGGTCACGATATCTCCAGCGCCTGCTCGAAAAATTCTCCGGTAGCATTCCGCTCGCGGCGGCCAGCTACAACGCTGGGCCCCATCGTGTGAACGTTTGGGTGCGCAACTTCGGCACCCTTGAAATGGATGAGTTCATCGAGCACATTCCTTTCGTGGAGACTCGGAACTACGTGAAGCGGGTCGCGCGGAACTTCCAGATTTACGGCTTTCTTTACAAAGGTACGGATAAGGCCGCGGCGACATCGCTCCGTTGGCTTGTGCAGCCCGTCGGTGTCGAGCTGAAAGATTCGGTGACATCCGCCGAGATCTGGTAAAAAGCAGAAGGATACCCCTTTGCTTTTGAAGGATGGCGGATGCTCAGGATCATTTCTGTTTCGCGCTCGTTCGTAGTCGCGGCGCTCGTCGCCGCCGGCTGCACCAAGGGCGGAAAGTTCATCGAAGTCACGACCGCTGACGGCTCGAGCGCAAAGCTCGCGGTCACCGAATCCCTCCGGGTGAATCTCAATACGGAACCGTCGACGCTCAATTGGACAATCGCGAGTGATTCGACCTCAACCGAAGTCACGACGAATCTGATGGACGGGTTAGTTCTCTACGATCTCTACGACAAAGACATGAAGCTCGTGCCGGGCCTCGCACTCAAGTGGGAACCGAGCGAAGAAGCTCGCCGCTGGAAGTTCACCTTGCGAGAAGGTGTCGTTTGGAACGATGGCGTTCCGTTCACGCCCCAGCACGCGATCGACGGCTGGAAATACCTGCTCACGAAATCCACCGCGAGCTCCTACTCTTATTTTCTCTTCGGCATCAAGAACGCGCGCGCGTTTCACGAGGGAAAAGTCGAGTGGAACGAGGTCGGCGCGAAGATCACGGGACCGAACGAAATATCGGTGGAGCTTGAGCGCCCGATGAGTTACTTCCCGTATCTTCTCACCCATCACTCCACTTGGCCGGTTCGTATGGACGTGATCGAAAAGCACGGCGCCCAATGGGCCATGCCCGGAAAAATCGTGACTCTGGGGCCGTACAATCTCAAGTCGTGGGAACATGATCACCTGATCGCTCTCGAGAGAAACGAGTCGTACTACGGTGAGAAGGCGAAGATCAAAAACGTGGTCAACTACATGATCATCGAGCAAGCGACCGCGATTAACCTTTATGAGTCGGGAAAACTCGACGTCGTCTCCCAGGTGCCGTCGGTGGAAAGGCGCAAGCTCCGTGGCCGCAAAGATTTCTACGAGGAGCCGACGCTCTCGCTCTATTACTACGGAATGAACGTCACCAAACCCCCGATGAACGACGCGAACGTGCGTAAGGCCATCGCGCACGCGATCGATCGCAACGAAATCATTCGCATGCTCGGGGGAGGGCAAGCGCCGACTTCAAGTTGGGTACCGAAGGGCATGTTCGGCTTCGAAGAAAATATCGGTCTCAAATTTGATCCCGCGAAGGCTCGGCAGCTCATTGCGAAAGCAGGGTACAAAAACGGAGTCGGATTTCCGCGCATCGAACTCGCCTTCAATCAAAACGAGGATCACCAGAGAATCGCCGAAAACGTTCAGGCGCAACTCAAACGGAACCTCGGAATTTCCGTCGAACTCCGTAACGTCGAGTGGAAGGTTTATATCAGTCAGGTGAAGACCGACGCGCCCCAACTCTTCCGCTACGGGTGGCTCGCGGATTATCCTGATCCTGACAATTATCTCGCGCTCATGACCGGCTACTCTGAGAACAATCACACAAAATGGAAGAGCGCTCGTTTTGACGAGTACGTCATCGAGGGCAGTAGCCTGGTTGATCTCGAAAGGCGGCGCAAGGTCTACGCCCAGGCACAAAAACTCTTGGTTGAAGAGGAAGTGCCCGCGATTCCGATTCTCACTTCGACCGAGGGAATGCTGGTCTCGCCGCGGATCACGGGCTTTCCCCACAACGTCATGAGAGTCCGCAGCTACAAAGGAGTCAGTCTGAAATGATCGAGAGTTGGAAAAATCCATCGAGCATTTTGACCTTGGGCCTCTTAGCGCTCGTCTTGACCGCGATCGGTCTCGATCTCACCGAGAACGATATTCCTACTGTCTTGTGGTGGCTGATCTTCGGTTGGAGTCTCGCTTTCGCGGCATTCGCCATCGTCAAAGGTCAGGTCTTCGTTTACGTCGGGAAACGAATCGTCGAAGCGGTCTTCGTCATCTTCGTGGTCGCGACACTGACATTCATGCTGTTGAGATTTCTCCCCGGTGGACCGTTTGATACGGAGAAGGCGCTACCGCCCGAAATCAAAGCAAACATCGAAGCTCACTACGGTCTCGATAAGCCGGTGAGTGAGCAGTATAAGTCCTACATCGCGGGCTTATTTAAAGGTGATCTTGGCGAGTCGTACAAATACATCGGTCGGCCCGTCTCGAAAATCATTGAGGAGACGCTGCCGATTTCTTTCCAGCTGGGGTTTTATTCTCTTCTGCTTGCATTCGCGTTGGGAATCCCGATCGGCGTTTTCGCGGCGTCGAAACATAATACCTGGGCCGACAATGCACTCATGGTTCTCGCCATCAGCGGCGTGGCTCTTCCGAGTTTTATCGTGGGACCCATTCTCGTCATGATTTTTTGTTTCGGAGTTCCGTTCGAGACGCTCAAAGGTTTTCTTCCGCCCGCATTGTGGGAGTCACCGGATCACTACATTCTTCCGGTGTTGACTCTGGGCCTCAGACCCGCCGCCATCATCGCGCGGATGACTCGTTCGAGCATGCTCGATGTGATCCGTTCGGACTTCGTTCGTACGGCGCGCGCGAAAGGACTGAACGAACGAATCATCCTGTACAAGCACGTGCTCAAGAACTCGCTCATTCC
>SXSP01000339.1 GCA_005792225.1 Bdellovibrionales bacterium
AGGTGTCGAGGGCCTTCTCGATGACTTCGCCAAGGTCTGTGTTCTTCGTTTTCGACATTAAATTCTGTGCACGCTTGAGTTTGTCGGCCGCCTCGCGCGTGAGATCCGTGCTGAGGCGCACGCTGTCTCCGGACTTAACGCGCATCTGCGAGCGTTTTTTCTTTTGGGGATTGCGTCTTGCGACTTCGAAGTCGAGTTCGCGTTGGGTGTGGGTTTCGGCGAAGGTGATGAGTTCTTGGATGTTTTCCGCCGTGAGCGCCGAAAGCATTCGGCTCGCGAGAAAGGGTGATATGCGGCCTTGGCGTATGGCTTGTGAGAGCTGCGGGAACTGCAGTGATTTTTTAGCTACGGCTTGGAAGGTGTATGACGTGGATTCGCTTAAGCCTAGATATGTTCGTGCGTAGAGAAAGAGGCTTGAGCAGCGGAAGGTCTTGTAAGCCTTTGTTCTGCAGATGTCCTCGAGAGCAGCGACGAGCGCCGCTGATACTTTTTTGAACGAGCGGGACGCGGCGAGAGCACGGTCGTGAAGTTGTTGGTGAGTGGCTTTCATTTGGATGCACCTCCATTGCGGAGGTGAAGCTACCACGGGTTTTTGGGAGGGCTTGCGCGCTGGCGCCGACACGCTCGCACGATCAGAGGTTAAACGCGTTATGCGAGCCACTCGGACCCTTTTTCGAACTCGCGAAGGTTTTTCGAATCGCGCGCCTTGCGCGGGCGAGCCTCGCTGAAGCGAGGCGGGTCGAAAACCCGGTCAAGCACAAACTTTCGCATCGAGAAAGAATTCCGTTTGCACAGAACTTCGTCCTGCAGTCCACCATCAATTCTCTAGCGCACGAATGATTCTGTTTGCACAGAAAACGGATAAAGGGCGAATCGAGACACCCACTCCGCACCCGCCGCAAAGCTCCCTCGCTCAAGCGAGGCGGGTCGAAAACCCGGTCAAGCACAAACTTGCACAGAATCCGCCCGGCGCGCAGAACCCAACCCATCAAAACATCAACAACAACTTCATCCCGATCCCGGTGTCTTGAAACTTGTACGTCACGAACTCGCCCGCGCGATGCTGAGCCTCGAGCGCCAGGCGGAGATGCGCGTTGAGTTCGAGATTGACGCCGAGGAAATACAGAATCGATTTACCCGTTAAAACGGAGACGGAGGAGCCAGTCGCCGTGGAAACTTGCTTTATGCGCATTCGGTCCGCGCCCATTCCGCCTCCGACCACCACGGGTCCGAAAAGAAAACCCAGGCGGCCCGAGGTGGACACGAGGGATGCATTCTCGATCATCTGGTCGTCGGCGCGGGTATTACTTAAATCAATGTGACGGTACTCGCCTGATACCATTGTGCCGAACCAGCGGCCGATTGGAATTTCGATTCCGCCTTCGGCGGCGGAGCCCCAGCCTTCGAATCGGGAAGATGTGCCGATCGACGCGTAGTCGCGACTGAGGCCGCCGCCGGCGACGAGCCTGACGGATCTTCCCTGAGCGGCGAAGCATGGTAAACAAAAAAAGAGGAGGAGAAACGCGCACACTCTCATTCGTCCATGACCTTCATGTCGGTCACGCAGCGGGTGTAAACCTGCGGACCGATGAATGGAGTGGACGATGTACGGGTCAAGAGGCGCGTTGAAGAATTGAACGAGAACTTCTCGATGGAATTAAAGGAACTTCCGCCGTTTGCGACGAAGACCGCTCCGGTTGCGGTGTCCTCGGCGATCGCGGTGGGACCGAAGACGATGACGGGGTCCGTGTAGGCGACGGTCGCGTTGGAGATGGAATTGATCGAGGCGTTGACGTCGTAGGCGTGGATTGTGTTGGCCGACGGGGTGGTGCTCGCGTAGGCCACGAGGAGCTTTCCGCTCGAGTGCATGAGGGGCGATGTGGGGAGAGCCAGAGATGTGGGCGGAGCTTGGGTGGCCACGCAGTCGGCGGTACTCGAGTAGCCGCTCGCGGAAATCACGCCGATTTTATTGTTGGGTGAAGAGGCCGCGTGCGTGAACAAAATCTTTCCGTCGGGCCAAGTGGCCAGTCCGGTGATGAGCGAGGCCGAATTTGCACAGGAGCCGCCCGGGGAATTCACGTAGGGCATCGAGGCGACCGTCACGCGAGCTTTGGTGGGGGAGAATTTTTCGATTGCCGTTGATTTGCTGACGAGAAGACTTCCATCGGGAAGCCGCAAGAGTTTTCGCATGATGCCCGTGAGAGCCGAGCTGTTCAGGAGGTACGTGGAGAGCGCACTTCCGTCTTTTCTGACGAGGTCGATGCGTTTTCCGCTCGCATTTTCGACGAGGACCAAAATCGAATTCGCGTCGTATTCGACGAAACTCGCGGGCGAGTCTCCGGGAGATACGGAATTATAATCGACCACCATGTGGCTGAAACTTCCATCATGTGCATCGTAAGCGGCGATCGTGAGCGAGGCCGGCGAAGTTGAAACACCGCCGCCGTAACACGAACCGCTGGAGACGTAGAGAAGCCGCCTCGGTGTCGGTGAAGGTGTGGGCGCGGGAGTCGGGCTGGGTGTCGGCGTTGGAGTCGGCGTCGCCGTTGGAATGGCCGTTGGCACGGCGGTCGGAGAAGGCGTTGGAGTCGCGGTCGGTTCCGGAGTGGGCGAGATGGAAGGCGCGGGCGTGCTCAGCCGGCGATCGGTATGATCGCTGAACGATTCGGAGCTTGAGCTGTCGCATCCGAGGATGTGGAGGCTGAGCGCCAACCCCAGGACGAGAAATACACCGCGCATGTAAACGAATCGGTGCAAAAAACCTGAGGCTTAACGCTTGATTAAGTAATCTAGACGCCCTTCGGAGCGCGAACGATGATCTTTCCCTCGGAGGTGATTTCTTCGGCTCTGTTGAGGATGCGGCAGAGGAGGGTGACGATGGGCTTGTCCTCCCTCACGTGCTCGACGAAGATCTCGAGAGTGACGGTGTCGCCGACGTAAATTGGTTTCATGAACTTCATGGATTGTTCCATGAGGATGGTCCCGGGGCCGGGAAACTTGGTCCCCATCGCGCCCGAAAGCAGTGACATGCCGAGCATGCCGTGGGCGATTGGTTTTTTGAAGACGGTTCGGCTCGCGAACTCCGCGTCCAGGTGAATGGGATTAAAGTCCCCTGAGCACTTCGCGAAATCCGCGACGAGTTGCGGGGTGATCTCGACTCGACTTTTATGATTTTGCCCGACTTCCATTTCATTATGAAAACAAGGCTCGGGTCGTATGTCCAGCTCGATTACGACTTGTCAGGTGAGGCGGAATTGGAGAAGAGTAGTTGGCCTATGCCGAAGCTGAAGGTGCTCATTTCTCAGACTCATAATCCGTGGTTTAATCTCGCGACCGAGGATTGGATCTTTCGCGAAATGGACCCGACCTCCCAGACGCTCTTCCTCTGGCAGAATCAAGAGACCGTTGTGATCGGTCGCAATCAAAATCCGTGGGGCGAGTGCAACCTCAAAAAAATGGAAGAAGACGGCGTCCTCCTCGCACGGCGCACCACTGGTGGCGGAGCGGTCTTCCACGATCTCGGGAACACTTGTTTTACTTTTCTCTCTCCGCGGGAGGGTTACGATCGATCGGTGAACATTCGTATTATCCTCGCGGCTCTGAAGAGCCTCGGCATCGATGCGGAAGCTTCAGGTCGAAACGACATCGTGATCCAAGCCGAAGATGGCCCGCGCAAGGTGAGTGGTAGCGCTTACCGCGAAACGCGAGACCGCGCCTTTCATCATGGCACGCTCCTCATGCATACGGATCTGGAACGGCTCGGAGGCTACCTGACCCCTCACCCGAAAAAACTCCAGTCGAAGGGGCGAACTTCCGTGCGAGCTCGCGTGATGAATCTGGGTGAACGGAACTCGGAGCTCGCAAGCGATCGTTCTCACGAAATCATTTCCCGCGCCGTCACCGAAGCTTTCTTCGAGCAACACGGAGGTCGCTGCGAGATTGAATCCCTCGATCACTCAATCTTGGAGCGCATCGAGACATTGAAAGCCACTTACGAGCAATTCTCGTCGTGGGACTGGCGCTTTGGTCACGCCCCACAATTTCACGTCGAACTCACTGAGTACTTGTCGTGGGGATTTTTTCAAATCTTCGTTGATTCAGAGAAGGGCCACGTCTCGCGCGTTCAAGTTTTTTCAGATGCTTTGTTCCCGGATTTGATCGAGGACTTTCAGAGAAGCTTTCATGGCCAGCCCTTCACCGGTCTCGGCGTGAGCCAGGCTATCGACGCGACCCTCGCGAGGCATGAAAGCCATGCAAATGAACTTCGCGAACTGGAAAATTGGTTGAAGACGCAAGTGGAAGTCTGATGACGCCTCAAAAACCTTCAGCGAAAACGTTCTTGATCGGAGGTCTGCTTCCGATACTCGCGTTCACTCTCGTTGAGCAGTACTACGGTGTGGTGGGCGGTTTGATCGCGGGGATCCTGTTCGGTCTCGGCGAAATGGTTTGGGAATACAAGCGTGACGGCCGCATTCAGCGCATCACCATCGGCGCGAATCTTCTCGTCGTGTTACTCGGAGTGGTCTCGCTCTTTGAAGGTGACGGCTTTTGGTTCAAGCTACAGCCGGCGATTCTGCTCTTCATTTTCGGTGCGATTCTTCTCGTCTCATCGCTGATGAAAAAGCCTTTTTTGGTCGCCATGGCAAAGAAGCAAAACCCCGAGCTGCCGGAGGCCGCGGAACACGCGCTTCGCGGGATGAACTTTCGCATCAGCTTCGTGTTCTTTGCCTTGACCGCCTTATCGGTGCACGCGGCCCTCGCGTGGAGTACGGCGGCCTGGGCTACGCTGAAAGGAGTTGGCGTGCCCGCGATCCTCGTCGTGTACATGCTCCTCGAGGCTCTCGCGATTCGCCTGCGAATCAAGCGGCGTTAGTCTTTCGCTCGAGAGTACTGCTTCGGCCATTCGATCTCGGCGCGCAACGCTTTCGCCGAATGCAGCGGCCAGTAGGGGTCGCGCAGAAGTTCGCGCGCCAAAAACACGACGTCGGCGCGGCCGTTGGCGAGAATTTCCTCCGCGTGTTCAGGCTTCGTGATCAGTCCCACGGCGCCGGTCATGATTCCGCTCTCTTCGCGTATTCTCTGCGCGAGAGGAACTTGATAGCCGGGCGCCACGGGGATCTTGGCCTTCGGCACGTTACCGCCTGAGGAAGCATCAACGAGATCAATGCCGATTCGCTTCAACTCCCGACAGAGCGCGATGCTCTGCTCGACATCCCAACCTCCGTCGACCCAATCCGTGGCCGAGATCCTCGCGAAAACGGGGAGGCGCGCCGGCCAGAGCGAACGGACCTCCGCCGCGACCTCCAGTGCAAAGCGCATCCGATTCTCAAGCGAGCCGCCGTAATCATCTTCCCGACGGTTCGAGAGTGGAGATAAAAACTCGTGCATGAGATAGCCGTGCGCCATGTGAATTTCGATGCACTCAAACCCAGCCTCGAGCGCCAGTCGCGTGCTCGCACCGAATTGGTCCACGACTTTTGCGATGTCTTCGGTTGTCATCGCGCGAGGGGGCGCGTGGTTCTCATCAAACGCGATCGCACTCGGGCCGAGAGTTTCCCAACCCCTCTCGTTTGGTTTGAGATATCTCCCACCTTCAAACCAAGGCTCAGCCGTCGAAGCTTTGCGCCCCGCGTGCGCGAGTTGGACGGCCGGTACGGCACCGTGAGATTTGATAAATTCCGTGATCGGCTTCCATGCATTGACTTGTTCGCGATTCCAAAGCCCCGTATCTCCCGGCGAGATTCGAGCTTCGGGCGAGACTCCCGTTGCTTCCGCCATTACCAGGCCCGCGCCTCCCACCGCGCGCGAGCCTAAATGCACCATGTGCCATGGCTGCGGGATGCCATCGATCGCCGAGTACTGACACATCGGAGAGACGAAGATGCGATTCTTGAAGGTCATCTCGCGAATTTTCAGAGGAGAGTACAACAGCGATTTCATGCTCGAACCCCGCGGCTTGAAAGAAGGACTCAAAAACTGGTAGGAGTTTCGTTTGAGAGCCGTCCCCTGATCAAGTAGAAAGAGGAAGAAGTTGTTCGAGTTTCACCGCATCCCCTACGCAGATAAGTCCAAATTCTACCTCGAACTCTCCCGCGAAATCGAAGCGCAACTCGATCGCGCATGGTTCACCAACCTCTCAAACGCCAGCGCGGCCTTGATGGCTCATCTTCCGGAACTGAACTGGGCCGGTTTCTATCTCGCCGACGACGAAAA
>SXSP01000340.1 GCA_005792225.1 Bdellovibrionales bacterium
ACGTGACGTTCCTGTGGCAAGGCCTC
Source organism: Bdellovibrionales bacterium (assembly GCA_005792225.1). Classification (GTDB taxonomy): domain Bacteria; phylum Bdellovibrionota; class Bdellovibrionia; order Bdellovibrionales; family JAMPXM01; genus SXSP01. The sequence goes on from SXSP01000340.1 coordinate 27, forward strand.
GGCATTGGTTCGGGAGATGGTCGGTGAGCGAAGCGCCGTTGAGGGCCTGGATGAATTCATTGATCGGCAGGATCAACTCCGGCAAGTGCCGGTTCGGATCCTTTGCGTAATTCTGCGGTCTGAAGAAGCGACGATCGAAGTTTCTCGCGTGAAGCACTTTGATGAAGTCTGTTTCTGAAATTCGCCGCTTTGAATTTTGGAGGAGCCATGAGGTGACGAAGCGAATGTTTTCGTTGTCGTCGGCATTGAGGGGACGACGAGGTTCGGGCGGCATCGCGCGATCAAAAGCGTCGACGACGTCAAGGCACTGGCCATTGGGGCATGGGCCCATTTCTAGAATTAAATTTTGAAGCTCGCGCGCCGAAATAAACTTGATAAAGTAGAGCGACATGACGAGCTCATGAATGATGAGTTCGGCCTGTTGTTGCTTCGACATCCTGTCGTAAATCTTCTTGTCGATCCAAATAGCATTATGCGTTTGGAGCGCGATTTGTTGAGTCGCGTTTTTGTGAAACGAAACTCCGAGGACATCCTTCTTGATTTTCTTTAGCCTGACGGGAGCTAGATACCAGGTTTTCCATTTTAGAATCGAGGCGTAGTTCGGTGCGCTGGCGCCGGAAGGCTCGATGTTCCCCAGTATCTTGGAGACTTCTTCAAATGCAGGAAGCTTCGTGGGATCGACGATGTACGAGTCGTAAATTCGTCCCGAAACTCCGTTTGCACCACCGGTATCGGATGTGCCGGCGACGCTCCCAAATGGGGCACCGATGACAAGAATATTGACGATGCCGACCATCAAGATCGCGCGCGCGGTTCGGTAAATGGCAATTCGCATGGGTTCATTCCTCGAGGTGAGAAGCATGCAAGGAGGGAGCCGGGCTCCCTCCTCAAGGACAATTGATTACAGGTTCGAGCACGAGGCGGAGAGGCCCTGCGCTGGGAGTGTCAATCCGACAAAGTTAGCCTTCTCAAGTGAGCCGAAGGCCATTGCGTGCAGGGGAAGCATGTTTTCGCTCTTCGACACGTCGACTCGACCAACCGTGATGCCGATAACTCCATCGGCCTGGCGGCTAAATGAGAGGATGTTTGCGCCGTCGACTTCTTTCCACTTCTTAAAGGTATCGAACTCGTTAAGAGCGATTTCCCGAGCGGAACCGTTATTCAATAAAACGAGTTTAGGTGACGTTAATCCGCCCTGGTAGACGAGATTGCCGTAAACTTCGTCAGTGCCGATCGCGATGGCACAGACAGTTTTCTTCACGGGCGCGGTCGGCGCGGGCTTCTGCGCCTGTGCAAAACTCGACAACATGAGAACAACTGCGGTTACGATTGAAGCTTTCATCTTCTTCTTCCTTTCGCCCCGAGGGGCTTTGTAATGGGTTGAACAGAAGATAGTCGCATTACGCGACGCGCAACAGGCTTTTGTAGTAAAAAGTTACCGATATTTTTCACCTTTGGTAAAGTACAGGGATGGTCGCTGTTTTTGATTTTACTGATTTCCGCAAGTACCTCATTGCCTGGATCGATGAACACGGAGAGCGGGGTTACGGGCTCAAAGGACGACTCGCGGAGGCGATGCGGGTGAGTTCAAGTCTCGTGAGTCAAATTTTGAAGGGCGAAAAAGCGCTCACGCCGGATCAGGCTTCTGATCTTTGCGACTTCATCGGGCTCAACGACATTGAGTCTGAATATTTGCACCTTCTCGTTGATCTCGATCGGGCGGGAAATCCGAAGTTTAGAGAGAAGCTCAAGCGCAAGATCTTGCATTTGCAAGAGCAGTCAAAAAAGATCGGAAAGCGCGTCCCGCGCCATAAGGAACTCACCGACGAACAAAAGGCAATCTACTACTCGAGCTGGCTTTATACGGGTATCCGCAATTTGACGGCCGTACCTGGTTTTCAGTCGCCCGCATCCATCGCCGAGCATTTAAAGCTTGAACCAGCCGTCGTGCACCGGGTGATCCATTTTCTAATCGAAAATGGTTTATGTAAGGAAGTTCCAGGAGGGGTGACTTACGGACCCGCAAGTCTTCACGTGGATAAGGATTCGCCGTTTGTAAATAAGCATCACCAAAATTGGAGATTCCAGTCGATCCAGAAGATGGAGCGGCGGCTCGATGAAGACCTCTTCTTCACGGGGCCAATGTCGCTCTCGGTGGCGGCTTCAGACGAAATTCGCTCGCTCCTACCGAACTTCATTCAGTCGGTGATGAAGATTGCGGGGCCGTCGGATTCGGAGACGACGGCCTGTTTGAATATAGATTGGTTTAAGTATTGAGCCGCTCGGCATGAAAGCGCACGTGATCGGCAATATAGGTCGATACGAAGTAATAACTGTGGTCGTAGCCATCTCGCATGTGAACGTGCGCTTTTTGACCTGATCTCTCGCACGCACGAACGAAGTTTTCGGTACGGAGTTGCTCCTTCAAAAACGAATCTTCGCTACCCTGGTCGACGAGTATGGGCTCGGCATGCTTTTTACCAGCGAGAAGGAGTTCACATGCATCATGCTGTTTCCATTTCTGCTGATCGCTTCCGAAATAGCCGGTGAAGGCTTTCTTGCCCCAAGGAACTTCGACGGGATTTACGATGGGTGAGAAGGCCGATACGGATTTAAACTTAGCCGGCTCGCGTAGACCGATGGTGAGCGCGCCGTGGCCCCCCATCGAGTGCCCGGAAATTGAAACCTTTCCGACTGAGAACTCGCTTTCGACGAGCTGGTAAACTTCATCCACGATGTAAGAATACATTCGGTAATGATCTCGGTAGCCTGGTGTCGTAGCATCGACGTAAAAGCCCGCGCCAGAGCCGAAGTCCCAGCTCTCGTGTTCCTGTGGGAGCTGAAGCCCGCGAGGTGACGTATCAGGACAAATCACCATGAGGTTTGCCTCGGCCAAAAATTTCTGCGCGCCTGCCTTCGCCATGAAGTTCTCATCCGTGCACGTCAGACCCGAGAGCCAAATCAAACAGCCGTTGGGTTTTCCTCCCGGAGGCGTGAAGGTCGAGAAATTCATTTTGGTGCCGGTGACGCGTGAATCGTGCTCCCAGAATCGCGTGAGTCCCTCAAACGACTTATGGGTTTTTAGCGCTTTTGTTTTTCCCGTCATTGGAAGAGCACCACCGAACGGAGGCTCTTACCTTCGTGCATGTAATCGAACGCCTTGTTGATCTCTTCGAGCGGCATCGTGAATGTGACCAGATCATCGATGTTGATTTCGCCCTTCATGTATTTTTGCACGTAGCCGGGAAGCTCGGTGCGTCCCTTCACCCCGCCAAATGCTGATCCTTTCCAGACGCGCCCGGTGACCAGCTGAAACGGTCGAGTTGAGATTTCCTCGCCCGCACCCGCAACACCGATAATAACCG
>SXSP01000341.1 GCA_005792225.1 Bdellovibrionales bacterium
GACCTTGGCGCTCACGGCTTGCGTGAAGCTCCCTGATTCTTCCAAGACCGCACAAGCCTACGAGGGCGACTACGGAAAGAGCGGACCCGCTGGCCAGGAGAGCTGCTACGTCGGAGAGCCGGGAACAAATTTCCGCTGCGCTGAAGCTCCGAAATCGGATGAACAAGCGCGCCAACTTCTCATGGCCGCTTGTGATCGGCTCGGCGGCAAGCACTTCGACGCCACCTGTACGCGCGAAAATCTCGCCGGCACATGTTCACGGCTTCAGGGGGCTCCCGGAATTTCGATTCACTACTACGGAACGTGGGAGAAAATCGAAGCCATGATCGACTGCGGAGAAAACTTCGACGGCATCTACGAACAAACGAACTGAAAGGACTACGACGATGACGGCACGCCACCTCTTTTTTCTGATGATGATGACACTTGTACTTGCGTCTTGCGGAGCCGCGAAACGTGAGAAAATGGATCAAGCGGGAAAAAACGGCGGCTCGTTTGGTAAACCAGGTCCCTACGCCGGCGAGAGCTGTTACATCGGTGAAGCTCAAGGCGCCCATGCTTGCGCGGAAGTCGCGGCGAACGATCAGACGGGCGAAAAAATTCTCAATACCTACTGTGCTCAAGAGAACGGTGCGCGCACCGCGGGAACTTGCAAGGTCGACGGGCTCGTCGGCACTTGCCGCAACATCCCCGGCGCCGTGAACATTAAAATGCGCTACTACAATGTCTCATGGGCTCAAGCGAAGATCGACTGCGACCGCATGCAGGGTTACCTGGACAGATTCTACTGAAACCGCTAGTACGGTGGGATGAGTGAGATCCGGAACCGATTAGAGAAGAACTTCAAGAAGCTCGGCCCGTGGGCCGAGCGCCACCGAATCGAAGCCTACCGCATTTACGAACGTGATATCCCCGACTACCCGTTCATCATCGATCGCTACAAAGATCATTTCCTGATCTACGATCGCGGCCACTCCGAAATCGACAGCAAAGAGGGAAAGCGCGAGCATTTTCCGCAACTCGTGTCGGCTCTTAAAGAACTCTTCTCCGCGGTGGACGAGAAAATCATCGTCAAACGTCGCGAACGCCAAAAGGGTGAATCGCAATACGAAAAGATCGACGGCACGGGACGCACGATGGTCGTGCGCGAATCACAGGCGCTCTTCACCGTAAATCTCTACGACTACCTCGATACGGGCCTTTTTCTTGATCACCGCCTGATGCGCCAGAAGATTTTCGAAACCGCAAAGGACAAGGACTTTCTAAATCTCTTTGCGTACACGTGCTCGGTGAGCGTTTTCGCCGCGCTTGGCGGAGCGCGCACGACAAGCGTCGATATGTCGGCGACCTACACCAGGTGGGGACAAGACAACTTCGCTCTCAATAAGATTTCTCCCGCAGGGCACGAATTCATCACGCAAAACGCGCTCGAGTTCCTTGGCGACCGCACCTACAAGAAGCGTTTTGATCTGATCTTTCTCGACCCTCCGACGTTCTCGAACTCAAAGCGAATGGCTCAATCCTTCGAAGTCGAACGTGATCAAGAATTCCTCGTCGAGAATGCGATGAGATTACTGAAGCCCAACGGAACACTTTATTTTTCTAACAACAAACGCACCTTTAAGCTCGCCCCTGCGATTCAATCGAGGTACTCGGTCAGAGACATCACGGCGCAAACGATCCCGAAGGATTTTCGGGACCCGAAGATTCATTACGTGTTTCAGATCAGGAGCCAAAAATGATTGAGAAGTTCCGCTTTAAGCCGCGCACGAAAATTTCGGGATATCCAACCCGCATCGATGATCTCTACTCCGATGATGACGATTACGAATCGAAACTCGACGCGATCAAAGACAGCATCACGAAAAAACAAGATCTCCTTTTCGCCTCCAGGCATTACGGTGTCCTCGCCATCTTTCAGGGGATGGATACCTCGGGAAAAGACGGAGCGATCAAAAACGTCTTTGGCTCATTGAACCCGCTTGGCGTCGAATCCGCCGCATTCGCTGCGCCTTCCAGCGAAGAGAGAAAACGTGATTTTCTCTGGCGCACGCACGTGCGCATCCCGCCTCGAGGCAAGATCGGCATCTTCAACCGCAGCTACTACGAGGAAGTTCTCACCGTTCGCGTAAATCCCGAACTCCTCATGGGTCAAATGCTTCCGTCGGAAACATCCAACCGCAAAACAATCTGGGACGACCGCTTCAAAGACATCAATAACTACGAGTCGTACCTCCGCAACCAAGGTATTCGCGTCATCAAGTTCTTTCTTCATCTCTCGAAGCAGGAGCAAAAGGAGAGACTCCTCGCCCGCATCGATGATCCGTCGAAGAATTGGAAGTTCGATCCAACCGATCTCCGCGACCGCGCGCTTTGGCCCAAGTTCATGAGGGTCTACGAAGACTGCCTGTCAAAAACAAGTACAGCTCATGCTCCCTGGTACGTGATTCCGGCGGATGATAAAAAGAACGCGCGCCTCCTCACGGCCATGGCGTTCGATGACTTCCTCTCCGACTTACCCTTGCGCAAACCGACGGTGAGTGCCGAGCAAGTGAGGCTCCTAAAGAGGCTCCGTAGCTCCCTCTAAACAGTCAGGCAAAAATTACTCTGCGACCTTCGCAGGCTCGAATCGTGGAGCGCGCGAGCCACCCCCTCTTAGGCATAAGTTCTGCTATTCGGGAGAGGTGAATCGGAGATCAAAATGACCGTACGCCTCTACTTTGCCTTTGCGATGATTCTAGGACTCGGCCTCCAAGCGAAGGCCGATATCGAAAAGCCCGTTACCAGCACCTTCCCCTTCATGTACAACTCGAGGATGACGGAAGCCGTGCAGGTGGAAGGTGTCAAAGTCGTAGTCGCCAACTACGATTTGATCGCCCGCGATTTTCCGAAGCAGCGACGTGCCGCCAATGAACCGATGGAGGCCTGGCATGCGCGAGTCGATGAGTGGCTCGTTAAAGAGACCGGCTATATCCTGAAAAAGCACGCACGAAAAAATGAGACCAACACTCCGATTCGCACCACTTCAGAGACGAAGAATGCGATTCGCCCTAAAGGATACAATCGCGCTCACCTTATCTCCGTCGATGACGGCGTGATGGACGCGAAGGGCGTTGGCACCGAGAACCCCAAACGAGTCGGTCACGGCGACGGCCTCGCCACTCTCGGTGAAATGATTCGCGAGTTCCTCTTCGAAAGACTGGTGACACGAATCTTCGATCACGCGGGCGAATCCGCGCGAACGGTCGGGAATTACGCCGTCATGGATTACGGATTTGATGTTGTGCATGCCGATGGCTCGAAGAGCCGCGCGGGCTACATTCTTCGCCAGGCGCATGTTCGTTCTCCGCTCTTGAACTCGTACATCCCCGATAATGAAGCACTCCGCGTAGAACTGCTTTTGCGTAAGTACGGGATCAGCACCGCGGGAGACACTTTCCATATGCCGAATGCTTATCCCAACGTTCAAGGGACCAACAATCGAAAGACCACCGAAGTTCTCGATTTCGGCGCATACGTAGCAATGCCGGCCTACAAACAGGCGATCTCGAGTCGTATCGCTGGAGCCTGGATCATTCCGCAAACTTCGAAGCACTACGTCGCTCCCGATCAGAACCTGGCGATTCCGCTCGAGCTCTGGGGACCTGCAGGCGAGACCCTCGATCCTAAGATGGACCGCCCCTTCGTTTGGTCCCATGAGCTCGCTGAAGCTTGGGCCGATGGACGCGCGGATCGTTCTGCCGTCAACACTCACATCGAGAACCTTCTCGGACCCGTTTACAAGAAGTTAACGGTAACGACGGCAGCGTCGTGCCGTTCGGCTTTCGCGATTCCGGTCACCCAGGTTCCAAAGCTTCCCGGATTTTTTAGCAACTTGTTTAACGACGGTCCTAAGCCGCTGAACTGAGAAACGCAAATCGCGGCAAGAGTTGCCGAATCACGGCAGCGTGCGGATGTCGGAAGCGATTTATCGAGAGGAAAAGCTGGCCTCACGCTTGCTCTAGGGTCAGGCACGGAACGTGAGCTGTTGTTGAACGTTGGCGGAAAAATTTTGAGGTCTTGGCAGAAGCGGGCCCCTCCCCCTTACCCCCTTCGAATGCTTGCAAAGGTGTTCGACCCGCGGAAGCCAAGGCCTTGAAATCGAAAAACAGCTCATACAGAGCGTTTGGCCCCCCCTCCAAACGCTCGCGGGCCCGCGAGGGCCCGTTCCCCATCTTTCTCTCAGGCTTTTTCAGTCACCGGAAATAACTGAATATTGAGCTGGTAAACGCGGTCGCCCTTGGTGGACGCGCGCTTCACCATGATGTCTTTCTGAAGACGTTTGCGAAGTTGACGAATTTCGAAGCGCACGGCCTGGAACTCTTCCTCCGTCATCGCAACGGTCATCGCACCGAATTCGCGATCTTTGGGGGAGTCGCGAAAGAGCGATTCGATTCCGAGGTAAATGAGTTCAGATTGAAGTTTACGAATGAGCGCTACCGGCAGATCTTGGGGCGAATCAACGAGGTCGCGGTTCTTCACGATTTCGCCCGTTTCGGGGTGCTTCGTGAGTTCGCCGGATTCAAGGAGCTTCTTTAAGGATTCGCGAATCTCATCGGGCGAAGCCTTCGCACGGAAGAGTTTCTGGATCTTATCGGCATCAAACGCCACGTTCGATTGCTCGGCCATCGCGTAGATCACCCAACCAATCCAGCCCGGCACTTTATCCCAGGAGCGCTGGTTGATTTGACCGGCATCAAAAGCACGACGCGCACGCAGATCAGCGAGTTCGCGCAAGAAGTGATTGCGTTCGAGCGGCTCCGTGCACTGACCATAGCGAACGAGGGCGCGGAACTCATCAGCCTCGGGCTTGTTGAGCCGGAGGGCCTTGGCGAAGCGGGTAATCATGTCCTCAGATAGATTGCGGCGCCCTTCGATAATGAGCTTCAAATAATTGGGCGATTTAATATCGGCCGCCGCCGAGAACGTCGAATATGAATACGAACGGAGCCCCGTGCTTTCGGTCGCGCGGCGATGATCGTAAACATCCTTCAGATATAAACGAAAATCGGTGTATTCGGCGAGAACGGGGCCGGGCTTTGGTTCGCTGATGGGCTTTGCCGTTTGAGCGAGAGGCAAGGCCGAGGGTTCTGTCGCTGTTGATGCCATGATGATGCTCCTGTGGCCAAGATGCTTTCACCATGTTGCAGGAATGGCAAATAGTTTTCGGCCCTTACGAGACAGGAGCGGCCAACTATGTTTTTACCGAACGATGTCGCACGACCTTAGGCCTGCCGCTTACGGCTGTTGCAATTCCGCAGGGCGCACGAGCTGATGTTTACGCGCGACAGTGAGAACCGCCGTTTGCTCTGCGGATCTCTCTGATGGCTTCGCGAAGGTGACGGCAATCTGGAGGTTTCCGCGGCCATCGTTTCGCACGAGGCGCGCTTGGCTCTGACGTGCGTAGCGCTTCGAGAGAACTTGCAGCGGAAGATTTAAGCCGTCTCCGCGCGATGCCTTCATCAGAGGACCAAAAAACGAGACTTCTTGAACCTGGCCCGCGTTCGCCATCGTCATCGCGAGAGAAACCGAAAAGCTCGACGGACCATGAATCGTCTCTGAAGTCGCAAACGACACACCCATGATGCTATTTGCACCACCTGGGTAGTGAGCGGATGTTTTCATCACGTGAATGAATTCGTCATAGAGTGGATGATTGCCCGAGTTTTCATCGTCGCCCTCGCTGTAAACCCACGCATCGGTATTTCGAGCTATGACGTGCGCAACGCGATTTCCACGTAAACGCTTCTGGGTGAGACGAACGTGAGCCGTTGAGCACCCGCCGTCGCGATCCATGCACGTCGCTTCGACGAGAATATGCGGAGCCTTCTTGTCGTCTCCGCTTTTAAACTTCCCCGATTTATCGAGCTTTCCTTTGAACGTGAAAGTCTTCGGCGCCTTGCCGTCGAGTTCCAACTCCACCGTCAGTCGAGCGGATTTCGAGTTCCAGTCGACGTCAAAGGAGGTGAAGCCGACTTCGGCCGCGAACTTGCGATTGCGCTGTGACGCACTCACTGACTTCTCGAGTTGACGTCTGAGATCATCGACGGCCGATCCGGAGTAAACAAGATCAGTTTCATCCGACTCTTCCATGGGTGACGCATCCACAACCGAGACACCCTCGGGCATCTTTTCAACGGGGCTTGCGGGCGGGAGACCACGGAAAATCTGATTGGGGGTTTTACCCGTCGGATCCAGTTGCACAACGCGAATATCTTTACGGCGAGGAACCCGTGAAACCTCGACGGGCTTCACGTCTTGGCGCGGTCGGGGCGCGCGTTCGTTGGACGATGTTCCTGATTCGCGCTCGAGTTCCTCGGGAGATTCGTGAATCACGGGAGGAGCCGGCTTTTTCGCAGGAGCGGGAGGTGGCGTCGAGCCACCGTCTTTTTTCGAACATGCGGCCGTGAGAATGAGGGCGGTCACCGCCATCCAAGCGAGGAGAATTCTTTGAACTTGAGCGCGCATGATACCCTGACTCCTTAAAGAGGACGGACGAGATCCCTTGAGAGGAGAGCAAGTCAGGGGCCAGCTCAGAGCGCGGTAAGGTCGAAATTACCGGGCGTATATGCCGAGAACTTCTCCCGAATCGGCCGATTTGCGGGCTGCGGGCCGAAAAACGGCACTGTGATATCAGATCACTCCACGTAATCGAGATCCTTGTGGAAGGTTTCATCTAAAAGCGCCAATGCGCCGAGCGCCACCGTGAATGTCACGACGCCCGCGAGCACACCACTTCCGACGATTCCGAGTGACGGCACGAAGGCCTCAAACAAGATGGTGAGTGGAATCACCGCTCCCCGCACGAAGTTCGGAGCGGATGTCGTGACCGTTGAGCGAATGTTCGTTCCGAATTGTTCGGCGGCGACGGTTACGAACATGGCCCAGTAACCCGCTCCAAATCCCATCAGGACACAGAATGCATAATAGTTCGCGAGCGAGGTTCGACCAAAGAGGAGGTGAAGAACCACCGCGGCGGCCGTAATCAAGATGTACAAGAGAATGATCTTCTTTCGGCTCTTCGCGAACTGACTCATGAGTCCGCTCGCGAAATCTCCGATCGCAAGGCCCAAATAACCAAACATCACTGCTTTACCTGCGGTCGGAATCTCCGTCATTCCCCACTCGCGACCGAACTCAGGCGTAAACGTCAGCAAAATTCCGACGACGTACCAAATGGGAACCCCGATGAGAATGACGGCCGCGTACTTCACGAGATTGGTTCGAGACTTAAACAGTAATCGGAAATCCCCGCGCTCCACCGAGTCGTGGGTCTTGATTTTCGCGAACATCCCCGACTCCGTTACGCCCACGCGCAAAAGCAAAATCAAGAGGCCCATCACGCCACCGATAATGTAGGCCACGCGCCAATCAAAAAGATCGCCGACGAGCCCCCCGAAGACGGCGCCCAAAATTCCGATGGATGCGACAAACGTCGTTCCGTAGCCACGAAGATGCTTCGGCAGAATCTCGGCAACGAGCGTGATCCCCGCGCCGAGTTCTCCCGCCAAGCCGATGCCCGCGATGAAGCGCAATATCGCGTACTGCTCAACGTTCTGAACGAATCCGTTGACGATGTTCGCCGTCGAATAAAGCGCGATCGATCCAAAAAGAACCGACAGACGTCCCCGCCGATCGCCGAGGATTCCCCAGAGAACTCCACCGATGAGAAGTCCCGCCATTTGCGTGTTGATCAGCAGGACTCCTTTCGAGAGGAGATCGGCATCACTGACACCGAGGCCCTTTAAACTATTGACGCGCACGATGCTGAACAAAAGAAGATCGTAGATATCGACGAAGTATCCGAGTGCCGCCACAATCACGGCGAGCACGACGCTACGATCAAGACTTCTCAGTTCTCGCATTGGGTTCCCCTTGAAAATGTAAACCAGGGAACCTTAGTGGACGTCGCGCCAGAACGCAACCGCGCTAAGCGCCGGCGGGATGGAGCTCGGAACTTTCAGCCAAGAAGTCAGCGTCGTACTGATGCTCACGGAGCCATTCGCGACATTTGTCAAAGTCAGGCACCTGCGTTGAGACGAGCGCCCAGAAGGTTTCGGAATGATCGTAGTGACGAAGGTGCGAGAGCTCATGGACGATGACGTAGTCGATGACCTCAGGTGGCGCGAAGATCAAACGCCAATTGAGGCTCAGCCTCCCCCGCGACGAGCAGCTGCCCCAACGAGTTTTCTGCGAACGATAGCTGACCGACGAAGGCCTGAGCCCCATACGAGCGGAGAAGTGCTCAACTCTCTCTTTTAAAACCGCGCGTCCTCGTCCCCGATAAAAATCGATCACTGCGGAAGCCAACTCAGGATGGGTAGCGCTCGGATCAAACCTGAGCCACTCCCCTCGCGGAATGCGACCGACGAGAGATCCATCGCGAACTTCAAAGCTTAAACGGCAGGCGGGAGACTCCTCAAACCGGAGCTTGAGAGGTCGACCCAGATAATAAAACTCGTCGCCGTCTCGATAATCCTTCTTCGGATGC
>SXSP01000342.1 GCA_005792225.1 Bdellovibrionales bacterium
CCGAAGCCGTCGGTGCCGTCGTATCGATGGCCTTTCCGCGCAAGCCCGTGACGGTGAACGCACCCGCCGTGTCCACCGAAACGTCGCCACCAGGAGTGACGGCTGTCGCTACACCCGATGAATTACCAACCCAGATTTGACCGAGAGCCAAGTTCGTTCCGAGCTTGCCGTTGAAGGCGTCAAACTCAGCCTTCGAGATCAAACCACGCGTAACACCCGTATCAGAAGCCATCGGGATACTGAAGATGTGAGTGTTACCACCAGAGGTCGTCCAAGCGGGCGCTGTGCCACCGGTGCCGTAAGTGAAAGTCTGCGTTGTCGCGGTCAATCCACCGAGAGACGAAATTGAACCAGCGGCCGAAGCAAAAGCCACCCAGCTAGAGCCATCACAGAACTCAACGACGGTCCCATTATAGCGGATTGCGCCTTCAAGTGCCGCCGCGCAAGTTGTCGCGTCGTTCCCGATGCGAACCGCGCCCGCGACATCGAGTGACGTCACGGGAATCGAAGTTCCGACACCCACCTTACCGGTCGTGTCGATCACCATTCTCTCTGTATTTGCCGTTCGGAAGCTGAGCGGGAAGGAATCGTTCGTTCCGACCGAGAGTGCCGCACCAATCGTGTTGCCGTTCACGCGGGCGTATTCATCATCGTAGGCACCTGACGGAAGATCCGCGGCCGCAAGAGAGCGGAACGTCGGAGCCGCCGCAGCGCCCGAAGAAGGACCCGCGAAAACGAGGTTCGCGTTCTGGTTCTGGAATGTCGCTGTCAAATCGCCCGTCGATGTGATCGGAGACACCGTTACGTTGAAGACCGATGAAGGCAACGACAAGCCAACTGAAGTCACCGAGCCGGAAGACGGGCTCACCCACGAGAGGTTTCCGCTGCCATCGGTCGTGAGGACGTGGCCCGCGGTTCCGTCAGTCGTCGGGAAAACAAGCGTGTAATCCGAAGCGAGAGTCGGCGCCTTCATCACGATTTTCGGAGTCGCACCCGTGCCCGCCATGTGGAGCCAGAGTTCGCGAGTCGCCGTGATGTTGGTCGACGAACTCGTCGCCGTTACCGTACCTGTTGTCGCGATCGATGTGCTTCCCGCGATCGTTCCAGACGTGATGGCATCTCCCGAAACTTTTCCGGCCGTCGTCAAAGTCGGAATATCTCCCTCAGCCAGCGTCGTTCCCGCCGTGACTCGACCTTTCGCATCGACCGTCACTTTCGTATGTTGACCAGGAGTGACCGTTGTATCCGCAAGATCAATGGTCGCCGCCGTCGTTACCGTCGCACCCGCTGAACCGTTCAGGGTCAAGTTCGTGCTCGCCGTCAAAGACGAGATCCCGGAGCCCGCGGCACCCACGGTCTGAGTGGTCGTACCGTTGTAGTATTTGAGAGTTCCGGATCCAGTATCGAACCACATTTGACCCGCGGTCGGAGCCGTCGGGGCGACGGAGAAGTTCGGAATCGTCGCACCACCCGTATTCACACGGACGTAGTCGTTACTCGTGCCCGTAATCACGGCTTCGGCTTGCGCCTGAGTCATGTCGGGGAGGGTGCCTAAGCGTAAGAAATTTGTAGGACCCAAACCTTGAAGAGTTTCGGCCACCATCGCGGTCGGAACCGAGTCCACGATCGTATCTGGGCTTAAGACTTCGACGGCACCCGAGCGTGACGGCGAAACCGTGATTCGCATATAACGAACGTCCCCAGCGGTCGGCGTATAACCGGTTCCGCACGACGTATTCGTCGCGGGAATCAAAGACGTGTTTTGGAAGACCGCGGCCATCGCGTTGTTCGGATCTTGACCCGTACGTTTGCTCGAGCCCGTCGCCGATCCCACTTGAATGGTGAATCGACCATCGGTCTGGGTCGTGTCGACGGTTTGCTTCTCTTCATAGAGAACGCACGTCTTGGTCGGGTTATATATTTTAACGTTAATGACGACGCTCGGATCGAGGAGCGGTTCATCGGCGGTGAGTGAATCGAAGAGCCGGCCGTCGAGCGTTATAGTTTGCGGACCTGCTGCCGCGAGCGCGTTCGTCGAGAAGAAGAGAACGAACGTCAATGCCGCGAGCAATCCCGCCCGGGTCGCGGCGTTCAACAAACAAGGTTTGTTAAATCTTATAATTTCAGGCAACGCCCTACTCTTCATAATGCTTAACTTTTCGGTCGGACGGGGTTTCGCCTTGAGTTAAGCTTAATAATTAAATGGTCCAAATTGAGGCATGTCTAGGCCTGCTAGGAATATCGCTGACTTGGACTTGAGTCGAGTCCTGCGGTTGAACAAAGCGTTCCTCAATCAGACGCGGGGGAGCGCGCGCCACCAGTTAAATCAAACTAAAATTATTTTGTTTTCAACAGAGCTTCTTCGGGCTTCGGTCGAGAATTGGAGAGCCAAAGCTCCCTAGACGTTATCTTTGTCTCGAAATAGGACGATCTCCTCTTTGTATATGCGGCTATTTTCGGGTTTCACGAAAACAGAGAAGAGAGTTCTGAAGGTTTCGGCGGTCATGGTACTGCTTTGCCTTCTTCTTTTTCTAGATGAAGGCCTCTTCCTACGTTTCTCGGGTGAGAAACTCACGGGTCAGGAAATCGGAACCCTCGAAATTCTGGATCGAGATGTTCGATTCAAGGGCGATCGACGCTTCGATTGGGGGCCGGCTCAATCGGGTCAACCCGTCAGCGGCGGCGACGCGATCTATAGCGGTGATCGTTCAAAAGCGATCGTTCAACTCAAAGACGGAAATAAGGTCGAAGTCGGCGAGAAGAGCTTGGTTCGTTTCGTGAAAATCAACGGAGAGCAGCTCACGGATCTCTCCGTCGGGAACTTCAAGGTGAAGGTCGACGGTAAACTGAAAATCGCCGTGGGCGGAGAAGTCACGACGATCGAAGGTCGCGACTCCGAACTCGAAGTTTCTCTCGATACCGCGGGCGCGCGTCCGAAAATGAAACTCCTGAAAGGTGATGCGAAAGTCGCAGGTGGAGCCCGCAAAGTCGAGTTGAAGCAAAATCGACCGACTCAGCTCGAACCCGAACCGATGCCGACACCGAAGCGCGGACCTCCGGTCCCTACTGAAAACCTCGCATCCACGTTCTACACTTGGAAGCTCTTTGATCTCTACGAGATGAAAGAAGGCCAGCTCATCCGTCGGAACAAGGTTCCCCGTTTGTTGAAAGCATCTCGAGAATTAGCATGGGCTGACTATTCGTCGTCGAGCTACCGCATCGAGCACTCATCCGATCCGCGATTCGAGAGCGGCGTTCACATCTACAACTCGTCCGCAGAGAAGATTCAATTGAGCGAAGTTTACCGCGGAACCAATTACTGGCGCGTTTCCCGCGAGGGGAAGAGCTGGTCCAGAGTTTCAAGCTTCAAGGTCGAGACGAACTTCTCGACATTCCGACCCACGTTCCGCAACGTTCGCGGCTCCACGCAGCTGACCGACGACGGCGTTGAATATAAGTTGAGTTGGGATCCACCGGAAAACTCCAACGTCACCGGTTACGTCGTCGAGACATCGACCTCATCGAATTTCGCCCAGGACATGACAACGGCGAAGTGGTTGCGAGAGCCCTCGCTGACACTCCAACTCAAAGAGCCCCAAAGGCTTTACTTCCGCGTTCTTGCGATCAATCAAGATCAACAGCTCTCGCAGCCGAGTGTTCCATTCACGCTTGATGCCGAGCTCCCTCCGGTTCTGTCGAGCCCGAGCCTTCCGCTCGCGAAATTGGATTTGAAGAAGAAGGAAAACGATTACGTCTTCTGGCGCGGCCTGGACCGCGCGAAGAAATATCAAGTTGAAGTCGTCGATCCGAAAGGTCGCGTCATCGTGAAAAAAGTCACGGACGGGGAGACTCTCTCAGTCCGCGGTCTCAATAACGGTCAATATCGATACCGCGTCTCCGCCATCGATAAATATGGTCGCGTGGGCCAAGCTTCGAAATTGAAATCTTTCGCGCTCGGCGAGCGTCAGGCGCTCAACCCGGTCATTGCCGCTCAACCCACTCCGACGCCTCAGCCTTCTCCGTCGCAGCGTCAACCTTCGTCGATCGAGCTTTCGAACAGGGGCAAACTGGATCCTCTCGATCCGACCATGAACGATCGTTACGCCGACTCGTCAGTCCAAGTTGAGGGCGCGACCTTCACGATGCTCTCTTCAAAGCAAAAACGAAACGACGAACCGCCGGTGGTCGCGGCACTTGCTATCCGCGCTTGGCACTGGTGGGGATCGCTCGGTGCCGAAGGGTACTTCAAATCAAAGGTCGCAAGTGCCAACCCACCAGGCGAAGCTGTTTCGCCGCTTGATCTCGAAGTTCGCGGTTATAAACGTACTCGCTTGCGCTGGGATTGGTTCAGCTTCCTTCGCGAAATTCAGCTGACGGCATTCGCGGGTGTTGAAGTCTACAGAAGCTCGACGGCGGGCGGAAGGTTCTCTCCAGGTTACGAGCTCGCCAAAATCGGAACTTTGATCGCATTCCCGTTCGGAAAACGCTGGTCCACCGGTGGGGAAGTGGCCTACGGCTACGCTCCTGACGGAAGTACAAAATTCGAGTTTTCCGGAAATGCGTACTATTACTTCGAGAAGAACTGGTCGATCGGCGGCGGTTACCGCGCGCACTTCTTCGAAGCGGCGTCACCCGCGACATCTCCCTCGACCGTGCCGTACCGAGAAGGATACATGGATGCGTTCGGAACCCTCCGCTACACGTATTGATCCGGTTTGAGACGCTCTCTTAAGAAAACGGTCGAGGAACCCGAAAAGAAAAGCATGAAGGCCTGGATCCTCGCCGCGTTCGCGGCCTCCACACTCATGGGTTGCGGTAAGCAAGTCGCCGACTTCGTCGATCGTGCTCGCGACACGGATCCGATCATCCCCAAGTTACCCTTGAAGGATGATGCGGCCGCCAAGATTTCTCCCGCCCGCATCGAAGCGAAAGGTCCTCAAACGCGGATGGAGGCGAACTTCACGACCACCAACCGCGTCTTGAAGGGCAACAACATTCGCGCTTCGATCACGACGAGCCGTTCGAGCAACTAAGCCAAAATCTTTCCGTCACCGAGTTTGACCACTTGATCGCAGTCGGCGACCGTCGAGAGTCGGTGAGCGATGATAAAACTCGTCCGTCCCTGACGAACTCTTTTTGTTGCTTCTTGGATGAGTTGCTCCGTCTTCGAGTCGATATTAGCCGTCGCTTCGTCGAGGATCAGGATATCGGGATCAAACGCGAGTATTCGCGCGAACGCGATCAGCTGCTTTTCACCTTGGCTTAAGTTGGCCCCGCGTTCCTCCACGCGTGCATCGAGTCCGCCGGTTCGTCGGTCGAGAATTTCACCGAGACAGGCAACACTCGCCGCGTGTTCGATTCGCTCACGCGAGATCGAAGGATCCTTGAGTCCGATGTTTTCCGCGATCGTTCCGCGAAACATAAAAGTATCCTGCTGAACCACGCCGATGCGCGATCTCAGTACACTCCGCGGAATCTCGCTCGTCGGTTTTCCATCGATGGAAATAGATCCCTCACTGGGATCATAAAATCTCTGAAGAAGAGTAATCAGCGTGGATTTTCCACTTCCCGTGCGGCCAATCAGCGCAACACTCTCGCCAGGCTTTACATGCAGGTTCACGGTATCGAGGGCTTTTCTCAAACCGGGCGCGTAGCGGAAGCTCACGCCGTCAAAACGCACCTCACCTTTGAGGCGCGAAAGATCTTCGATGACGGCGGACTCCTCTTCGGGCTTTTCATCGAGAAGAGTAAAGATCCGCTCCGCACCCGAG
>SXSP01000343.1 GCA_005792225.1 Bdellovibrionales bacterium
CTCCGTCACCTTGCCGACGCCCCAGATTTTATCGATCGGGAGTGGCTTCATGAATGCCTCAATCTGCTCGGGGCGAATCACCGTGATGCCATCAGGTTTGTTGAGGTCGCTCGCGATCTTTGCGATGAATTTATTTGGGGCGACGCCGGCCGAGGCGGTTAATCCAGTTTCTTCACGGATCGCGCGCCGAATTTCTTGAGCGATGCGAGTCGCGGAGCCACCGCAATGCTCAGTGCCCGTGACGTCGAGGTAGGCTTCATCGAGTGAAAGCGGTTCGATGAGAGAGGTAAAGCGCTCAAGAATCGCGCGCACGCGGCGACTCTCGGTTTTGTACTTCGAGAAATCGGGGCGAACGATGATGAGCTGCGGGCAGAGACGGACCGCGGTGGCGGAGGCGATCGCGGATTTCACGCCGAACTTCCGAGCTTCGTAGCTCGCCGTCGCGATGACGCCGCGGCCTTCGGGCGAGCCGCCAACCGCGATGGGTTTTCCGCGGAGCTCGGGACGATCACGCATTTCGACGGCGGCGTAAAAACAATCCATATCGACGTGAATGATTTTTCGCGTGTTCATTCCTAGGTCCATCCAATGTCTTTGTACCTCGTCTCCGGTCTTTGGTCCAGGCCCCGCCATTAAGGCCGGGCCGCCCCCTCAGTTGTGAACTTGTCGCGGGAGACAGCCCGACCTATCATCGAAGACAATGAAAATTCCCAAGCGCTCTCGCAAATGGACGACTCTCTTGGCCATGGCCTCCGTGACCGCGGCAATGACGGGAGCGTGTTCAACCACATCAAAAAATCAGGCTCCCGACGCATTTCCCCTTCCCCCGAAAGATGTGGCTGAGCCGACGGAGGCCGCGCAGCTGCTCTCCCGTTACAGAGAGGCGCTCGCGCTCAAAGATCCGACGAAGTCTTGCCCATTGTGGACGGGTCTTTCGAATCACGCGCTCTTTCCGCTCGCTAAGGTTGCAAGACTGCGCGCGATCGAGGTTTGCCCTCTCGACCAAGAGAAAGAGACGCTCGCACTCGATAACGTGATGGCTTCACCCACCGAGCCCTGGCTCTCGGAAGAATTCGGTCGCGCGATCCTCACGCGCGCAACGAAAGCTGGAGACAAGAAGTGGGAAATGAAGCTCTCCTTCGATGTCGCGAAGTTCGAGCCCAACCAGAGTACGCAAATCGTACTTCTCGAGCGGGCGATTGCGCTCGCCAATCAAGCGGGTGATTCCGCCATGGCCGAACAGGCGACAAAGCTCCTTTACCAAATCGCGCCCCGAAAAATTCCCAATCCACAGCCCGAGCAGTATCTTTCGGTTGCGTCGGATTTCCGCCGCGCGCGCGCGTTTGATCAAGCCCGCGAGTACTACGACAAGGTCATCACGGCGAAAGACTCAACGGACAATGACAAGTATCGTGCGATCGACGGCGTTCGCATGTCTTATAAGCTCGAGAAGAAAACGGAAAAGTTTCTCCGCTCAACTCAAGACTACGCGAATTTCGCCCGCTGGAAATTTTTTGAAGATCCGCAGGCGAAACTCGCGGGTCTCGGTCGCTATCTCGATGCGAACATCACGCTCGCACGCGCGATCTGGACGGAAGGACAACCCAAGAAGGCCGAGAAGATCCTCCTTGAGGCCGAACGCGAAATCAAAGGTCGAATCAACGTCGACGACAGCGTCTTTATCCGGGCTCGCATCGCCGAGGAGCGCGGGGACTTCGCGAGATGCGTAAAGCTCCTCGAATCCATGGATCCCAAACGTCTTAAGTACGATAAAGCCTTCCGCACGAAGGTGAACTGGTACCGCGCGTGGAACTTAAGAAAGATCGGCCGCCATAAGGAGGCTGCCGAGTCCCTCGAACAACTCGTAAAGGCGAATGAGAGCGGCCCGTCGGTTCTCGCTCGCGATAAGTACTGGCTCGCACGAACCTATAAAGAGCTCGGCGAGTCGGATCGCGCCAAACAAGAGTTCGAATCCCTCATCGAAGTTGATCCTCTCGGATACTACGGGATTCTCGGATATCGTGAACTTGCGCGCCCGATTCCTCCTCTCCCCGGTCCGGCGTTGAGCGAACCGAAAGCGGCGACGGCGGATCCACTCACTACCGAAGAACGTCTGAAGTTTGAATGGCTTCTCGCCGTCGGTGAAGACGACGTGGGAAATCGACTCTTGAATACGATCGGGCTCAGCCGCCGCTCCGGGTATTCTCAGGACCAATCGTTTGAACTTCTCCGTTCGTACGCGCGTTCAGGAAGCTATCACGCACTCTTCGCTCGAGTGACGGATCTGCCTCCCGAAAGTCGCAAGGTCCTCGTGACCACGGAGCCGGAACTCATTTTCCCAATGCGCTGGAAACCGGTGATCGAGGCGGCCGGAAAGAAGTACGACGTGAAGCCCGAACTCGTGTACTCGATCATTCGCCAGGAATCGTCATTCAACCCGAACGCGAGAAGCCACGCCGATGCCTTCGGACTGATGCAGTTGATTCCGGAAATGGCGAAGAAGGCCGAAGCCGTGACAGGTATTCGTCTTGATCATCACGAGGACCTCTTTAAACCCGAGATCAACATTCCTTTAGGCACTTCGTTTTTACGTACGACTCTGGATCGATGGAATGGCGCCTTTATTCCGACCGTGGCGAGCTACAACGCGAGCGAAAAGGCCGTCGGAGGCTGGATGAAGTCGCGCGCGAACAAGGATCCGGTCGCATTCATCGAGGATGTACCTTACGAAGAGACGCGAACGTATTTGAAACTCGTCATGAGGAACTTCGTGTTTTATTCTCGTCTCAATTCGAAACAGATGCCGATCGACTTCCCCGAGTGGTGTCTAGGAGATCTACAGGGCATCAAACCATGACCAGCTCAAAATCGGCCATGGTCTGAAGCCTATTGGGAATTCAGGCGTTTAGGTCCTGTTTTTAGCGATTTTTCCGGCACTGGCTTTGCTCTCTTATCTGAGACGAGTCATGCATCCCCGGAAAAAGAGGGCCAGTAAATGAGCAATGAAATGAAGCAGACCAAGCGCCGCAAACGCAGTTCTCACCTGGCCAACATGGGTGCCGCCCTCCTCAGTGCGACCGCCGCCTTCGTGGGTTGGGGTTATCTTTCGGGCGTCGCCGGCGCAAGTCCATCGCCGACTCCCTCCTCGGTCTCGCACGATCGCGAAGCCGTTCTGAATGAAGCAAAGAAGGCGAAGAAACACGACGAGAAAAACGCGACCGTCATCTTGAATGACCCCTTCATGCAAAACAAATGGGGTCTCGAAAGAACGAGCGCCGCGAAGGCCTGGGAAATCACCAAGGGCTCAAAGGATATCGTGGTCGCGGTGATCGATACCGGCATCGACGTGAATCACGCTGATATCTCCGATAACCTGTGGAAGAACCCGGGCGAAACCGGTGTCGTGGAAAACGACTTCTGCAAAAAACAACGCAATCCTCTTTCTCTGAAAGAGTGCGATAAATCCAGAAACGATGTCGATGACGACGGCAACGGCTATAAGGACGATGTCTACGGCTGGAACTTTGTTTATAACGACAATAAACTCACCGACAATCACGGCCACGGAACTCACATCGCGGGCATCATCGCGGCGAACGGAATGCACAACGGTCGCAACACGGGCGTGAGCGGAGTCGCTCCCAACGTGAGCGTTATGATCCTGAAATATTATGATCCAAAAGCTTCGAACTCGAACAACTTGAAAAACACCGTCAACGCCATTCGCTACGCCATCAAAATGAAGGCCCAGATCATCAACTACTCCGGCGGCGGCACCGACTACTCGGCGGAAGAGTATGCGGCGGTCAAAGAGGCCGAGCGCGCGGGAATCTTGTTCATCGCGGCCGCGGGCAACGAACGCTCCAACTCAGATGAAGCCGGCAAGCACTACTACCCGGCTGATTACGGTCTCTCGAATATCATCTCTGTCACGGCCGTGAACAAAGAAGAGACGAAGGTTCTCCCCTCTTCGAACTACGGCGTTCGCACGGTGGACCTCGCGGCTCCGGGTGAAAACATTTACTCGACTCTTCCGAATCAGGGTTACGGCTTCATGACGGGCACTTCGCAGGCAACCGCCTTCGTCACGGGAGTCGCCGCGCTCATCATGTCGCATAACCGAGACTTCTCTTCGGCCGACGTGAAGAAATATATTCTGCGCACGGGTGATGAGTACGCGACGCTTCTTTCAAAAACGGGTACGGCAAAACTTCTGAACTCGTTCAAGGCTCTCGCGAGCCTCGACATCGGAGTGGGACTTACCGGTGTTGTCGCGAGCAACACGGCAAAGATCGGAACTCGCACGTTCTCCTCGGATCAAAATCCGAAGAACGCACGTTTAAATAACGTTTCCGCTTTGAACGAAACAGCTGACGAGAACTCGGCACCCGCCGAGGAAATCGCTCTCTTCGGCCGCGAGTTCATGAAGGCACTCGAGAAAGCTCCGGCGGCAGCGCCCGAGATTCGCCGCCGCTAAGCGCGAGGCTCAGCGAGCCGATGGTCTGAGGAAGATCCGAAGCCCGATCGCGAGAGCGATCGAGGCGATTCCGATGCCGGTCAAATTGTTCGCGTCGGGCAGAACGAGTCCGAAGGTCATCGTTCCTCCACCCAAAACTAAAACCAGGTTATTGAACTTCGGTACGCGAAACTCGCGGACGAAGCTTCCGCTCGCAATCTCGGTCTTATAGCTCGCGAGTGCGATCACGCGCTTTCGCATCTTGCGGGCGATGTCCTCGTGAGAACTCGCTGAAAGGATGCGCGCATACTTCTGAGACGCGTAAGCGAGGTTGTTTGAAGCGTGGCACGCGAGAACGAAGCGATCGTGCAAATTCATGTCCTCGTAATTCGCGAGGATCGCATCCCAGAGCTCCGCGATCTCACGATGACCCTCGAGTCGAATTTCACCCGCTTCGCCCTCGAGCGGTCCTTTGTACCGAGCGAAGACGACCCCGCAGCTCCGGCATTCCGTTGCGCCGACATTCGTCTTTGTACCGCATTTGGGGCACTTCAGCTTTGCGACGCTCGTTTGCGAGCGCGTGACGAGAGGCGCTCGAGCGACCGGCTCGCGATTGACCTCGCGCTGAGGAGCGCGCGACGGCTCAACCTGCGGGCTCACGGGAATTTCTAACGTGTCGAGGAGCACGACGCCGACGGGGCTTGGGCGTTTCGCTTCAAATCGCGTTTTGCATGAGACGCATTCGAAACGTAAAGGTGTGACGAACGCTCCGCTCGTGTTCAAAGGAGCTGAGCGAACCCATGACTCTTCGATCGAATAGAGTTTTTCACAACTTGGGCAGCGCATTTTCAGGAGCGCGAAAGAAGGTTCGGCCGTTACGGTTTCTTGATCCATCCATCCTTGATTCATCTGCTTCACCTATCCGTGGTGATGTAGTATCGTCGCCTCAACTTAAGATTTTTGGTGACGAAACGGGGCAGGACATTGAGCAACCAAGAGCCGACAACGAATAAAACTTCGCCATCTCTGTGGGCGCGCACGAAGGCGTTTCTGTCCTACTATCGTCTTCCAATCCTATCAGGATTCTTGATCGGAACAAGTTATATTCCCTTTCCGCCTTGGGCTCTTCTCTTCTGTCTCTCGCCTCTTTTTGTTTTCTGGCAACGAGAGACATCTTGGAAGCGTGTCTTCATCGGCGGATGGATCACGCAATTCATCTTAAACCTCATCGGTTTTCATTGGATCTCGTACACCGCCGTCGAATTCGGTCATTTTCCTTGGATCTTTGGTCTACTGGTTCTGTTTGGTTTCGCGGCGACGGCACACTTGCATTACGCGATCTCGGGACTTCTTTGCAGAATCTTTAAAGACAAGTTTCGATTGGGATCCGGTGCGGATCTCCTTCTTCTCGTCTGTGTGTTCGGACTCTGCGATCGATTCATGCCGATGATCTTTCCGTGGCATCTCGGTTATCCCTGGATTTGGATTGGTCTTCCGGGTGCGCAATTCTCCGACGTCATCGGTTTCGATGGGTTGTACTACTTCACGATACTGGTCAACGCGCTCATCGCATGGGCCTGGCTTGCCGGCTGGTCGCCTCGCTCTCGCGAGCGTAAACCCTGGGCGCTGATTACAAGCGCTCTCGCGATTTTCCTCCTACTGAATCTGGCAGGTCTAGGGCGCAAAAATTCTTGGAGGCAAACTGACTCCACGGCGAAGATCCTCGCGGTCCAGGGTAATATCGGAAATTTCGAAAAACTTCAGGCCGAGCTACAACGCAATTTCGGAACTCCCGTCGTGCAAAAATATTTAGAGCTCAGCCGCAAGGGTCTCTCAGAGAAACCCGAAACTCAGCTCATCCTGTGGCCCGAGACTGCGTTTCCTGACGTCTTGGATTCACATTACTCGAGCCTAACACTTCACTCTTTGACACGTGGATTCGTCCAAGAAGTTAAAACGCCACTTCTGACCGGCGGCTATTCTCGCGATCTCAGGCAGAACGCCGTCTACAACGCGCTCTTCTACATGAACGCGGCCGGCTTTCAGCCCGAACCGACGTATCGCAAATCCATTCTCCTGGTGTTCGGTGAAACGTTCCCGTTCGCTGAGTACCTCCCCTACATGGAAAAACTCTTTCCCAATCAGGGATCGTTCGGTCGCGGCGCGGGCCCACAGGTGATGAACGTGGAGCTTTCTTCGATGGGTTCGCCTTCGGGCAGCCTGCGCGTGGGTCCACAAATTTGTTACGAAGGCCTCTACTCCTGGCATTCGGCTGAACTCGCCAAAAAAGGCGCTCAAGTTTTCGTCAACGTCACTAACGATTCGTGGTTCGGCTGGCCGTTTGAGCCCAATCAACATCTCTACATGACCCTCGCCCGCGCCATCGAATTCCGCAGGCCTCTCATGAGATCCACAAACACGGGCATTACCACCGCCATCACGGCTGCGGGCGATGTTCTCGAGAAATCGCCGGTGGGTGTCGAGTGGACGGGGCTCTACGAGATACCCTACATGTCGAATCCGCCACACACTCTCTATGAGAAATTCGGGTTCGCCTGGACTTGGGTCCTGGCGCTCTCCGTGGTTTTGTTGTTAGTATTCGGCCGTAACCGAAGGGTGGACGGCACGAATGGATCAACTCGACGCACTTGATTGGCGACAAATTCTCGATCGACTGCAAAGCTTGGCGACGAGCGAACCCGCTCGTTCGCGGCTCCGCGATCTTGCTCCTCTGAAGAATCCCGGTGAAGCTCAAGAGAGCTTTCGCGCGGTGAAGGCGGCACAGGACGTTCTCGCGTTCGGTGAGCGTCCTTACATGGAAAGCCTCGATCTTTTTTCGACATGGTTTCAGCGTCTCAAGCGCGAGGCCGTGCTCACGACTCAAGAACTCCGCGACGTCCGACGTTTTTGCATCGAGGTTGTGGCCCTGTCTGAAGTCTTAAAGCAATCCGGCGGACCCTGGGTCGATAAGATCAGCCGCCGGCTCATGGACGCGACGGCACCCCTTTCGTTCATTGACCAGATCATGACTCCGACCGGAGATATTCGCACCGACGCGAGCGAAACGCTTCATAACCTCTACCGCGAAAAGCAAAATCAAACGAAGAACCTGCAGAACACCCTCGACCGCCTCATCAAGCAGCATGACATGGAGCCGGTTCTTCAAGATCGTTACGTCACGAATCGCGAAGGACGTTGGGTCATCCCGGTAAAATCCGGCATGCAGGGTTTTTTCCCTGGCATCATTCTTGCTTCGAGCGCCTCTAAACAAACAGTGTTCATGGAGCCCGACGAAGTCGTTCCGCTGAACAACCGACTCCGCCAAATCGAAGTTGAGATCGAAGAGGAGATCGAACGCCTCCTCATCCAGCTTTCGGCCTATTTGCGCACGCAGGTCATCGACTTCAGCAGCTCGCAAGAGGCTATGCTCGAAGCAGATGTTCGCTTCGCGCAAGGAAAGCTCGCCGAAACACTCGACGCAAACGCAATTGAATTCAGCGAAGACCGCCTAGAACTCAATGACGTGCGCCACCCCCTCTTGGTGTTGAAGAATGAAAACGTGATCCCGAACACGGTTCGCCTTGGCGAAGAGAAACGCATTCTCCTTCTCTCGGGACCCAACGCGGGCGGAAAAACCGTGCTCCTCAAGAGCGTGGGTCTTGCAGCGCAAATGGCCCGGTGCGGACTCCTCGTTTGCGCCAACGAGGGCTCCTACATTCCATTCTTCAACGAACTCTTCGTCGCCGTCGGCGACGCCCAGAGCGTCGATGCCGCCCTCTCAACTTTCGCGGCTCACTTAAAAGTTTTAAATCGAGCGGCGAAGGCAAACGGAAGCGACAAACTCATCCTCATCGACGAAATCGCGGGCTCAACGGACCCCGAAGAAGGCTCCGCCCTCGCACGCGCCTTCATCGAAGCTTATTCGCGAAACGGCGTCTTCGGCGTCATCACGAGCCACTTAGGACCGCTCAAGGTGGGATGGGGGCAAAACTCAGGCGTCATCAACGGAAGCCTCGAGTACAGCAGTGAATCAGGTCTTCCGACTTACCACTTCTTCATGGGCGTTCCGGGACAGAGTTTGGCGCTGCAAACCGCGAGACGCGTGGGAGTCGACACATCCATTCTTGATCGAGCGATGGATCACCTGAGCCCCGAAACAAAAGCGCAACACCAACATTTGCGCGAGATCGAGCAAATGAAGGACGAGCTCTCCGAGCTTCGAAACAATCTGATCGATGAACTCAAAGCAGCTCGCGAGAGCAAACGCAAATACCACGATCTACTCGCTCTCTTCAAAAAAGAGCGCGACCAGTGGATGGAGAAAGCCGTCAAAAAAGCCGAGAAGAAAATCGACGACATGATCGATGTCGCGAACGTCACCGACATTTTCCGTCGTCACGAGAAGCTCCAACAGATCAAGCAGGAACTTCCGGAAGTCGTGAAAGCCTCAACCGTCGCACCGAAGCGACCGAAGCTCGACACCGCCGAAGATTTTGAAAAGATCTATCCTCCGGGATCGGTCGTCTTTATTCCTTCCGTCGGCCAAGAAGGTGTTATCCAAGGTAAAGCCAACTCCAAAGGCGAGATCCCCGTCCTTTCGCATTCGATGCGACTGTTCGTTCCGTGGCAGCAGCTGAAAGCCCCTCAGAGCATGCAGAATCCGACGCAAGCGATCTTCCGTCGCTCGTCAGGTGTCACGGTCACTTTGCAGGACACCGAGCGCGTGATTGATGTTCGCGGGAAGAGCACCGAAGATGCGATCGGCCTTCTCGAGACTCAACTCGATGCCGCAGCACTCGCCGGCGAAGACCGCGTTAAAATCATCCACGGCCACGGCACCGAAGTTCTCAAGCGCGCCGTACGTTCACATCTCTCTCGAAGTGTTTACGTGAAAAAATGGAAGGCCGCCACGGCCGACACCGGC
>SXSP01000344.1 GCA_005792225.1 Bdellovibrionales bacterium
CCCCGCGCGCAAATCCCCAAAAAAGACGTGCAAGTGGGTGACAAATTCCACGCGGATTCCGGCCAAGGTCACACCCAGGTCGTGACGGTCACGGCTGTTTCTGATCAACACGTGACTGTCGATGGAAACCACCCCCTCGCGGGTCAAGACCTCCACTTCGACGTCGAGATCGCGGAAGTTCGCGATGCGACGAAAGAAGAAATGGCTCACGGTCACGCACATGGACCCGGTGGCCACAACCACTGAGACGAACACTGAGACGAAACACAACGACCGATAAGTAAGTTCAATTGCAAGCGGGTTTGGTTCAGCACCAAACCCGTTTTGTTTTTAAAAGCCCGTTCCGTGGTAAACCGCTTCGATGTTATGGCCATCGGGATCGAGAACGAAAGCACCGTAATAATCTTTATGATAGTGGGGGCGAGGGCCGGGAGCGCCGTTGTCGCGACCGCCCGCCGCGAGCGCCGCCCGGTAAAAGGCATCCACTTGCTCCTGATTCGCGGCCCGAAAGGCGATGTGAAGCGCCGGCTTGTTCGGCGTGCCCTCGTGGATCCAGAAATCCGGTTTGGGCGGAACCCCGTAGCCGACCACCGCGACTCCGCCGGTCAGCTCTTTTGGGATCTCCATCATTTGTCGGTAGCCGAGCGGAGCTAGCGCCGCCTCATAAAAACGACGGCTTCGAACGGGGTCGCTCACTTGAAGGCCGGTATGATCGATCATTTTGACTCCTGGTTTATCCCAAGAGTTTCCCCAGATTTCCCGCGCGACTGGCAACAGGTTTGTTGAGCGTGATCTTCGATCCGGCCTCCATCCCGGCGAAGTAGGAGCCGGAATCGAAGTTGTTCGTGCTCGAACGGGAGGTCCGAAGGTTCGGGTAAACACCTGCGATATAGCCGTCGAGCTCGCGATCTTTCTTAAACGCGATAAGCGCCTGGCCGATCACGGTGGGCGTGTTCGCCGGCCTCTCGGCGTCACTCAACTTTTCTGAGAATCCTTCCAGAATTCCCAAGCGGTAGGATTTTCTCTCTACGCGATCCATCTTTCGACCTAATTCGCGCGCGGCCTGGTCCACCAAGATTTCAGTCTGGCCAACGAGGAAGTGATAAACATACTCGGCCATCAAAACGTTTTCGCGGGTCCCGATGATCTCAAGATGTTTCAACCATTCACCCCGACGGGTGTCGTAGCTCTGACCCAAGACAACTTGAACAAAGAAGTGGCCCATGAGAATGCCGGCCACTTTTTTCTCGTGAATTTCCATCCGCTTGGATCCGGTCGAGATCAAAGCATGGACAAAGCGGGATTTCGGCCGATCCTCGAGATTATATTTGGAGTAAATTTCGCGGACCCGATTCATCGCGAGCGCCGCCTCGTGTTCATTCGCCGATGTCGCAAGCGCCAGGAGTTTACGCACCTTCTCGAGCATTTTTTCTGAAGCTTCGTCCGTTTTACCTTCGCGCCAGTCGAGGGGATGGTCCGCGAGGTTTACGGAAGCCCCCGTGAAAACCTCCGGCACCCCTAAACGGCGGCACGCGCGCTGGAAGCCCTCACCGTGGGCCGTCTCGCGCTCTCTGGTGACTTCATCGACGAGTTGGTGAGCCATCTCGTGTTTCAAAATTCCGACGACGTGAAACCAAGGATGATTAAGAAGCAGGCGCCGAGAAATCTCGATCGTGCGGGTTTCCCGGTGCCAACGTCCCCAAAAAGATTCGGAATCGGTGATCGTGAGAATGGCGGGGCGGAGCTGAATTTTTCGCGCGGCCAAAGTCGTTCGATATTCCCCGTAGAGAGCCTCGAGGATGCGACGTTCCCAATCTCTCGTGTAAAAGCTGATATTGTCCTGCATGGCGATCTTTCTTCCGGCTTCCGGATCCTTCATCTCATCAGTTGTACTTAAAACGCACAACCGGCGTTTCGCCGAACGAGAGAGCAATCACCGCGCCAATCCTGAGATCAGACTTCGAGTTTGTAGCCGACCGCGAGTTCGCCGCGAACTTTTACGCGCAAAGCTTCTTCGAGTTTGATCCCTTTCAGCGCGCCCACGGCCTTCTGCAGACTCTCGACGTCAGAAGTAAAAAACAGCGCGCGGAAATTTGTTGGATGGCGGAGGCGCAAGCACTCTTCGATGATCTCACGGTACAGTTTCGGATTGTCCTCACGCTTTCCGAATTGGACTCCGAACGGAAGGTTGGCCACCACCGCCGTTACCGTTCCGCCTTGAAGGCCCGACTTGCGCGAATCACGTCGCTCCACCATGACGTGTTCGTTTTTCGGAAGATTCGCGCGCGCGATCTCCACCGCCTCGGGATCGATGTCGAGACCGATCAGCCTCGCATCCGGCGCGTACGAGTGAAACTCCGCTAGCAGGGTGCCCGAACCGCAGACGGGATCGAGCACGACGTCATCGTTCTTTGGTGCCAGAGCGAAAGCCAGAGCCGCGGCCGCGGGAGGCGGAAGTGCTCCGCGACGCTCACTCAGTCTCTGATCTCGCCCTTCGGTATCGCGCGCTTTTCTCAATGGCATTCCGAAGTAGTACGACTCATCGATGCAGAACATCCAGACTTCGTCTTCGATTTCGTTATCAAACTCGTATCCACGCGCCGACATTTCTCGCTCAAGAAAACGCGCGAGATCATGGCGCTGAAAATGTTTTCCGGTTACCGAAACGACGAGTCGTCGCGGTCCTGCTTCTTTCAAAGCTTCCGCCATGGATCCGAGTTGTCGCTGCGAGATCTTGAAGCGGCCAAAGACGGGACAGAAGAGAATCATCTCGGCAATGCGGAGGCGCGAGAGTCCTGCGTCGCTTTTGAGTTTATTCACGAACAAGAGATCGTGGTTCCGTTGGCGACTGATGAAAAGATTTTGTCTTCGTTCGATCGCCCCGACGTATGTCATTTCGCGCTTAAGTGAAGCGGCGAGACCGGGAGGAGCCTGGAGGAGCCAGCCCGTCGGAGCGGGGCCCGTGTGCTCTTTTGGACTCGTTACCGGACGGCGGGACTTGGAAGAATGGCGGGGAGCTGTCAATTTCATGGCCCGGGACTATAGCCGAAATCGAAGAAGAACTACCGATGAATCCCGAGAAACGAAAAAATTAACACCCCGATTGATCCCAAAGCCAGGCTCACGAAGGTGAGGACCATTCCCGCAATGCGACCTGGCGTCCCGCTGGAGCTTTTTGTGAGAGCCGCCGCGTGGAGAATTCGGCCCACGAGCAGCAGCGTTCCCACCAGATGTAAATACACCACCGGAGCATCCATGTACTCGAGTGCGAAAAGAAGAATAAGCCCCATCGGCACGTATTCCGAGTGATTTCCGAAGACCCGCATCATCCGCTCGAGTTCCGGGTGGCCCCCGTGACCGATGCCCACCCGATGTTTACGGCGCAAGCGTACGACTCGGTAGGAGTGGAGAACCGTCAGAAGACCGAAGGCTGCGAGATAAGGTGCGATGTGCATGCGAGGGAGGCTAGCACTCGGTCGGGGAGGGAACAACGTCCAGTTTTTCATTTTGAGACACCCCGGACCTTAAGAGCTCCGGGCGCGACTCCGATCAGTCACTTGAAGAACGAATAGAGGAACAGCCTTTGTCATGGAGGACGTATGCTGCATCTTCAGGGAAACTTACAAAATGTCTTCGATGCTCTCTACGAACTCGGCGTGATCGAGCCCGTGCTCAAAATGGACTGGAAGCCGACACTTGAAGAGATCGAACAGGGGAGCCAGGAACTTGATCGCGCCATCCGCGTGGTGAACACCTGCTCCGACGATCGTATCCAGCTCAAGACGGAGCTCGAGAAGCTCGATCGGCATTCCCTCGAAGTGCTTGCGATGGAGGTCGCCCGTGAATACGCCGGATATCACACGCGTGAAGAGCTTCACTAAGATCGCGGTCTTTGCCACGATCTTGACGATCGCCGCACCCTTGGCGCACGCCGAGTGGACGGTGGATTTCTCGCGTCGCTCGAAGGCGAAGCGTGAGGCCGATCTGCTTTCGCGGCAAGTGATGGAAGACACGAGCCGCGCACCGGCTTCGGTCACCATTCAGCCCGAAATCGCCGACGAAAAACCCGCTCCCGAGAAGGGCCTCTTCGATACGATCTTTGATGCGGGCGAGCCCGTTCAGGATCTCGTCATCATGCAAACGGATCGCGGCTTCGTTCCCGCCACCGTACGCGTGAGAAAGAACGGCCGCTACAAAATCCACGTCGTGAACGTGAACGAAAAAGAAAAAAACGTAAGCTTTATCCTCGAAGGCTTCTCCGAGCATCACGCGACTTACTACGGTAAGATCAAGGTGTTCACGCTCGAGCCGAAGAAAGAGGGCACGTACTCGTTCCAGTCTCCCGAGACTTCGGCCGAGGGTAAGCTCATCGTATTTAATCCGCAGATCAACCTGCGCGCACCGGCTTCCGCCGACGGGAGCCAGCGGTGATCGCAAAGGGCACGCCCAATGTCTTCAAGGACGCGATCGATAATTTTCTCGGTCCCGTCAAGCACCTGTGGGAAGATCCCACGGTCACGGAGATTTTGATCAACGGGCCCGACCAAATCTTCGTTGAGCGAAAAGGAAAACTGGAGCTCACGACGGCGAAATTCCCCACCGAAGACGACGTCGTCGCCGCGGTGAACGCGATTGCGACCTTCGTTCAAAGACGGATCAACTGGGAAGAGCCCAGACTGGATGCGCGCTTGCCTGATGGCTCGCGTATCCACGCGGTCATTCCACCGCTCGCGCGAAACGGCACGACGGTTTCCATTCGTAAATTCACGCAGAGTAAGATCACGTTTAAGGATTACATCAAGCTCGGGGCGATCTCTCCCGACGCCGCGAACTTCCTTGAGATCTGCATGTTCCTCGGAAAAAACATTCTCGTCAGCGGCGGCACCGGTTCGGGTAAGACGACCTTGTTGGGTCTCCTCTGCAGTCGTATCCCAAGAGGATACCGCGTTCTCTGCATCGAGGATGCGATGGAATTGACGATCGAATACGAGCACGTCGTTCGCTTCGAGACCCGCACGGCCAACGAGCAGGGAAAATTCGAAGTCAGCATGCGCGACCTCCTGAAGAGTGCGCTTCGTCTCCGCC
>SXSP01000345.1 GCA_005792225.1 Bdellovibrionales bacterium
AACCAACGCTGGCTCGCGGACGCCGACTGGGTCCACCCTGTTGCAAATCGCTAGATGCGCTATCAATATTCATAACAAATCACCCATCGCACATGGTTGAAGGCTTACGGCGTAGGAGCCGAGATCCGACAGGCGTTCATCGCAGGCGTTTCCGAACGTCTGGGTTAATGATCCTCGGGCGCATCGCACGTGAGCGTGCCCATCGGCGTGGCGCGCTTCGTGGACGATCGTTTCTGCGAGAAGGTGAGCATCTTCAAATTTCGCGGCGAACGGGCAAATAACGATGGTTGAAGAAGACGCCGAGTAATACGCAACGGCACCGCCGCCGCATCCTGCGTCCCGCTCACCGGCTAAAGAAATGCGCGAAGTTCTCGCGCGAGCAAAATCCAAGGGCGAACCAACCAAGAGAGATGGGCCGAACGAGTGGCTTCCGTTAAACTGCCCATCGCTCACAGTCTTCAATACGTGGACGGCCTTCACCGTAAGATAAGAAAGATTGGTCAGCTCGCAATGCTGGTAGCGATGGATTCCGTGATCGATGGAGAAGAGTCTCTCCATTGCTGGGACTTGATTTCTATTCAAGCATTGGGGGTCGGTCTTGGCCCAAGCGAAGCCCGAAAAAACGAGGGGCAGCACAAAACCGAAACGGCGGCCTAGGGACAAATTGATAAACGACATCGCATCTCCGGAAAGCGGAAGTTTTAAGCGCTCCTGAAGTTGTTTGCCAGAAGATTTTTCAGTTGTAAAAGCAGCTAGGTCATTCGTTACAACTCTGCTACAAACGGGCGAATCAAACACGCTCTATGGAGCAATGTGGAGTTAAAATGAAGCTGGTTCATGCTCTCGTTCTCGCCTTTCTGTTCGTATCCGTTGCTCAAGCTGAAGATTCAAAGACGACGTATGTCTGTGATGGCCGTTTTCATAAGGGGCAGGTGACGAAGATCGTCGTCTCCTGGAATGACGAAGGCAGTGAGCTCCGACTCTCTTACGTTGACCGCGCTGGGAAACGGAAGAAGGACATCGGGACTCCCTACGGCGAGATGGGTACGGGCTACAGCCTGAAGAACCTCGGCTACAAGATCTTCATCGGCGGCCGCACAAAAACGGCAGCTGACGGCACGGAACTCTACCGCGCAGAGATCGCAAGTGATCTCGGCGTCACAGCGGTCTTCTGGTGCCAGAAAGATGAACCTCAAAAACCCACGGTAAATACCGGCTCGGCAGATTCCTCGCGGTAATCCTTTTACTTCGCAAGATGGCTCAAAGAGAGCGGCGGCCCCAATAGCCGCCGTTTTCATTTCACCGGGATGTCAAAGTGAATGGGCTCCTCAGAGACACCCATGGATTCATACAGGCGAACGGCCGGAGTATCGACCTTATCGGCTTGAACGAAGATTGCCCAAGCGCCGTAATCCTTGGCCATCGACTGCAATCTTTCAATCAGAGCTCTCGCGATCCCTCTCCGCCGAAAAGCTTCGTCAACGGCTAAATCATAGATATAGATCTCACTGCGTTCCTGTTCGTACTTTTCGAGGACGTAGGCGATCAACCCACCGACGACTCGAGAGCCTTCGAGCGCGGCGAGCGCTATGAAAGTGGGGCGGGAGAGAAGCTGGGTGAGATAGTAATCGCTAGGTCTATTCGAGAGATGAGTTTTTTGGTCTCCGAAAGCATCCGCAAAAACAAGGTTGAGTTCGCGCAAGATCGTAAGATCCGTTGGCTCGAGCTTTTTGTACGATAAAGACATCAATGATCCTCCCGCAGGAGAATCGTAAACAGAACTGAATCGTCACTCAATGATTTAAGAAGAAGGCCCGTCGTCCCGACCGGCCTTCATCAGCTCATCTTTTTTTCTTGCCGGGTTTTCCCGGCTTCTTGCCTTGATAGTAAGTGGTGCTGGAACCCGGTGGCCTCCACGAGCTTCCCCCGCGGCTGTAGAAGGTCGAGTTCGCTCCCGGGGGACGCCACGCGCTTCCACCGTTACTGTAGAACGTGGAGTTGGAACCTGGCGGATGCCAAGACGAGCCGCCGTTACTGTAAAAGGTCGAATTTGAACCGGGTGGGTGCCAGGCACTTCCGCCGTTGCTGTAGAACGTTGAATTCGAGCCGGGTGGATGCCATGCGCTTCCGCCGCAGCTGTAGAATGTCGAGCTTGAACCAGAGGGTGACCATGCCGAGCAATCAAGTGCCTTGGCCTCACGGTACTCTTTAAAGACGAGATCGGCTGGGCTTAATCCCAAGCCAATCAGTGAGACCGTGAAGGTCTGCACCGCGAGGCTAACGAACTGCTTCTTTTCCATTACTTTCTCCTCAAATGGGGTTGGTGTGCTTGCAGCCCGCTGGGATTTGCAACAAGGGTGCCCTCCCATTCGGTGTCAGACTGAGTCTGGTATCTATGTGCGCGCTTCTTGCTTTATCAGTGTCACGTAGAAAGCAAGTGGCAGATTGCTACCTTACCGGAAGAGGTCAGACCCCGATGCGAGTTCTCGAGAAGATCAATCCCGAAATAGTCGAGTCACTCAACCTTTTTAAGGACTGGGTTTTCAGGCCCGAGATTCAGGAGTCGCTAAGAGGAGAGATCTCGAAAAATAAGTACGAACTCTATGACGGAGGACAATCGGAGGCTTCAACGTCTCTTGAATATCTCTCATCGCTCGATCACAAAAGGCACGACGGTTATCCCCCGGAGCTTCGTGGACTCGATTTAAACTACGACACGGTGAAAAAACTCGATCACGGCTTTGACGACGCATTTGTAAACGAGATTCGCGACATCAATTTCAAGACGGATTCTCTCCTCCAAATCTATTTGGGCGCGAAGATTTCGGCCCTCAAGGCGTTCTATCCCGAGCAGGGTTACATCGCCTGGCACACGAACTGGAATGCTCCCGGCTACAACATCATCTTCACGTATTCGCCTACGGGGAGCGGCTACTGGAGGCATATCGACCCGACAAATGCGACCTCCATCACACCGACCCCTGAGAACATGGTGCACATATCCGACACTCCCGGTTGGCACTGCAAGGTTGGTTACTTCGGCAGTCAAACTGAAACGAACAAGCTGGTCTGGCATTCCGCTTACACGAACGAGCCGCGAGTGACGCTCGCTTATCTGATCTACGAAGAGAACATCTGGAAAGATATCGTAAAAGAAATCGAGGAGGCATGATGGAAACGCAAATTCAGATCAGCCCTGAAAAGATCGTCTTACGTGAGGACTCACGTTACATTTTTCAACCCCGCTTCGTCGACGACGAGAGAACGATCGTCAAAGCCATCGTTCTTTTTCCGGACGGAAGCTTGAGAGAAATGGAAGCCGAGCGTGACGACGCGGACTCACCACTCGTTCGCGATGTCTTCTTGCAATACTCCGAAGCGGAGATCGAAATGCACACGCACCGCGAACGCTGCATGATCCAGAAGATGCAGGCGGTCGAGCAGAGAGCCCGTGAAGACCAAGCGCGCCGTGAGCAGCTCGACAAGCTCTTCCAAGCAAAATCCGAGGCTCTACAGATGGAGGGAGTTAAAGGTTGCAAGGACGCCACCATCACCCGGCGCATTCGGAGTGCGAAGACCGTTACCGAAGTACATTCACTCGCGGCATATGCTCTCATGATGGGAACCGAATGCTGACGCCACGGGTGAACCGAAATCTCAAGATTCGTTGGGAGGAGCCCTTTTTGATCATCGATGATGTCCTCGAGAACGTCGATGAATTCAGAGCCCAACTCTGGGCGGAAGGAAATTTCAGCCACGCGCAGGGAAGTTCGCTCGTCCCTGATGTCGGTCCGTCGCACAATTGGCGTCAAGTCTTGAGTTCAGAAAAATTCCCCGCAGAATTCCGCGAGGCCATCGCAGAATTCCAGATGGTGGCTCCTGATGAGCGCACGCTTTACAACACAAATTGTTTATTCTCGGATATGAAGGTTGAGACCCGTCGTGCCCGGGCGTCCTACTATCCTCACTCCGACTGGCACGGGGAGGGCGAGATCCCAATCGTGTTCAACCTTTGGCTTCACGATGGTGGTGGAGGAACCGGATTTTTTACCTACGATGGTCACCACAGTCTTTCGTCCATGTCGCCGGAGCTTCGCCACTTCGCAGAGAATTACATCGACGCCTCCTCAGAAAACTTGGACGAGGGCTCAGCACTCCAGGCCTACAACAGTGATTTCCGCGGTAACGACGAATGGAAACTCTGGAAAGTCGCCGAGATGAAGAAAAACCGCGCCTTCGTCTACTGCGGCGATCTCTGGCATCGCGTTCTCATCCCGCGAGGGGAATTTACTTATCCGAATGCGCGTTACTCATTCGTCGCCTTTTCGAAAGGCGGCTCCGATCGCTTTCTAGATCAAAGCGGCGCCCGAAAACTTCTCGCTCAGATTTGATCAAGACTTTCCGACCAAACCAATGGGCCCACGAGATCCGAGACATGAGTCGACT
This sequence comes from Bdellovibrionales bacterium, assembly GCA_005792225.1. Classification (GTDB taxonomy): domain Bacteria; phylum Bdellovibrionota; class Bdellovibrionia; order Bdellovibrionales; family JAMPXM01; genus SXSP01. The sequence continues at coordinate 4,447 of SXSP01000345.1, forward strand.
CAAGGCCGGGTGCGGGTTTCTCGTCTTTGCCGAATTCGAGGAGGGTCACCTGACCTTGTCGATTGAGCTTCAAAATATAGGGAACAAGACGAGGGCCGAACCAAGGAACCGCTGCTCTCGCCGAAAACTCAAATCCGATGGGAAGCGTGCGGGCACTCGACATGGATTCCCAGTCTGAAGGGATGGGAATTGCGCGGCCATTGCCCGTCAGAATAAAGGCGACATCCCTCATCGGCAATCCGAACCAACGAACGGCTTGATTCGATCGCATGAAACTCAAACCCGCTGCGCCAGGTATCTTAATATGTTTAGGACGCTCAAACCCCTCAGGACCCGCGCACGTGAGATAGTCTGAGTAAAGAATGCACCTCATATCGCCAATCTTCTCGAAGTCGCGAAACTTAGAAGCCATTTCGCTGTCCATCGGCGGGAAGATACGATTCTTGGCGCTTTTGATCTCTCCATCGAAGGCGTACTCGTAATATTTTGTGGGATCAGCTGTGATAAAGCGCAAAACTCCGTTCGGAGCAACTTGCGCAATGGTTCCTCGCGGAACCCGGGAGGCCATTTTCGTAATCTTTTTTCCGTCGTAAAATGCAAGCTCGCCGGAGTTCAGGACGAGAGCAGCACCTTCTTTAAGGTCGCCGGGAAGTGCATTGAATCTCCAGCGCAGAGAGTCTCGCGTTCTCTCCCTCACATCACTCTTTTCGGAGTCATTTAGAACAGACGTCCTGAGCGCGCCGATGGCGAACTCGATCTCTGTTGCGTAGGCGCCGTAGGACCGTGTGCTCTCATCGCATGCCTCAGATGAGCCCATGAACTTTCGTCGATTGCATGAGACGTGGGGATTGCCGTCAAAGTGTTTGGCTTCGTGCATGATCACCGAAGCAACATGAAACGCAGACCGGTCCTTTGCGCTCGAAGGACAAACGCGAATGGCGTCGCGTTCTCTCGCATCGTGATGGCCGTCCAGTGAGCCGTCGCAAACGCGGTCGCCGGGGTGTCCCAGGTAGATCTTTTTTATTCTAGAATTTAAGAAATCGAGAGGGGTCGTGCGGATGATCCCTTCCACGAAGATGCTTGAACCATCGAACTCGGATGAGGAGAGATCGCGGATCATCAAAATTGCTTTTGCCGTTAAATACGGGAAGTTGTCCAAATCGCAGTGCTGGTAGCGATGGCCGCCTAAGACAACCTCGAAGTCCCTCTCAAAAGCCTCAGCGACGCGAGAGCGCGGAAAGCAATTCGGATCAGTTGCTCCTTCGGCGATCGAGGTCGCGAAGACCGCGGCCGCGAGGATCGCCGTCAGCACTAAATTCGTCATATATGACTCCGGGAAAGGCGTAGTTTTACGGCTCGCCGGAACTCTTTACCAGGAAATATTTCGAATCCAGGGTTGGCTAGGGAATTAGGTAAAGATCTGGTAAAAGCTTTCAAAATCAATCCAGGAGACTAAATGAAAGTTGTTGCTCTGGCCGCGACCGCGGCTCTGATTTCGTTTGCGCAAAGCGCTTCCGCTCAGGACACCGTTTACAATTGCGAGGGCGACGCCCAGTTTGGCGCCGTCACGCAAATTAAAATCTCGGAAGATCAAGAAAAGATGCGCATTGATTACATTGGAAATCGCGCTCGCGCGGGATCTGATGAGGGCACCCGTGACCCTGAGTTCAAACACTCTCGTTCGTACAAGCTGAAAAAGTTTAAAAAGTACCGTGTGACGATGACATCAATGTCCGTACGCGACGAGCAGGGCCGCCGCCTCCGCAAAGTGCAAATCAAGGAAATCGACCGCGTTTTGGGCGGATACCTGACGATCCTCTGCCAAGAGGAAGTAACCGAAACCGAAACCGAAACCGAAGCCGCCGAGTAAGCCCCGGGGACCTCGGGGTTGCGACGAGAACTAAAAGTGACCGCGCGCCTCAAATCGTTTAATTTGGCCGAGCCGCTCTTCACGATGAGGGGCGGGGAGGCGAAATGAGTTTAGGATGGTGGATCGCTCTTATAGCTCTTGAGCTTCTGGGTCTCATCACGGCGATCTACGCCGTACTCTGGGCGCGGACTGCGCAAGGTGCGACGGCATGGGCCGTGGGCCTCATTCTCATGCCGCCATTGGCCCTTCCTGCCTTCGTCGTCTTCGGTGGCCGAAAATTTCAAGGCTACGTCGACCGTCGTCGCACCTCCGATGCGCGTCTCAAAAAAGAGTGGCGTGAATTTGCCGAATTCTTTCGTGCCACCCGATGTTTCAAAGATCATCGCTCACCGACCATTCAGGCGTTCGAACGACTCGCGGAAACTCCCTTCGCTTACGCCGATAAAGTTCAACTCCTGAAAAATGGGGACGAATTTTTTCCGATGATGATGGATGTCATCCGCGACGCGAAAGAGTTCCTCGATATTCAGTTCTACACCGTCAGAAATGATCAGATCGGCACCGAGATCGCGGAGCTTCTCAAAGAGAAGGCGCGACGTGGGGTGAAGGTGCGGCTCCTCTACGACAGTGTGGGAAGCCACGAAACACCCAGGCGCTTCTTTCAAGATCTGCGCGCGGCGGGCGTGAGAGCTGAGGCCTTCATCTCGACCCGTTGGCGTTGGCACAAACCGCGTTTTCAAGTGAACTTCCGCAATCACCGAAAGATGGTGAACGCCGACAATCGGCGGCTCCTCGTCGGCGGAATGAATCTTGGCGATGAGTATCTTTCTCGAAATCCCAAGATCGGTTTCTGGCGCGATACCGGTATCCTGATCGAGGGTTGCGTGGTTCCGCAGGCTCACTTTAGCTTTTTGTCGGATTGGTATTGGTCCACTTCTTCGGTCATCGACTTTAAACCCGAAAATGCGTGTCAAGCTCCGCAAAAGGGCATTCCTGCGCTCATACTTGCAACGGGACCGACCGGCCTCCCTGAAAAGGGTGCTCTGGCCGTCTTAAATGCGATTCACTCGGCTGAGAGGCGCCTCTGGATCACCTCTCCTTATTTCGTTCCGGATGAGCAGATTATCTCTGCCCTTCAGCTCGCGGCGATGAGGGGAGTGGACGTCAAAATCCTTGTTACGGACAAAACAGATAATCTCCTCCCGCAGCTCGCCTCGTATACGTTCTACGATGAGCTCTTACCGTTCGGAATCGAGGTTCATAAGTATACGCGAGGTCTCATGCACCAGAAGGTGATGCTCGTCGATGACGGCCTCGTCTACGTTGGTTCAACGAACTTCGATAATCGCTCTTTCCGTTTGAATTTCGAGATGGGCGCTTGGTTTTGCGACGAGAACCTCGCCGGTGAAATCGAAGATATGCTCCGCGCCGATTTCCGGCAATGCGAGCTCCTCGAACTCAATCAAATTCAAAGCATGCCACTAGGGCGACGACTTTCGAGCGGCTTTGCAAGGCTTTTAGCGCCGGTTCTTTAGACGTCCCACCGGATGCTACGATGCAAACTTAGAAAAAGAACCGTAGATGATTCGAAAGGGCGAGAGATCGACGATCTCTCGCTTTTCAATTGGCCCCGGTGTTCTGATCAGTGACACTGTGGAAATGAATGTACGAAAACGTTTTCTCGCGGCGTTTGCCGTTGTCCTCTTTCTACCGTTTTACGCTTTTTTCATTGAGCCTTACTGGATTGAAGTGAGTCATCATCAGATTCAGCTTCCCGTGAAGACGCCTCTCAAAGTCATGCAGCTCTCCGATCTTCACATCCGGAGCGTGGGGCGGAGGGAGCGAGCCGTTCTTGAACTCATCTCAAATGAAAACCCAGACCTGATTGCCGTCACGGGCGACTTTGTTTCTGATGCGGGAAACGACGAAGCCGTTTTCGCGTTTTTGAGAGAACTCCGAGCTCCGCTCGGCGTGTGGTTGATTCGGGGAAACTGGGAATACTTCAAAGGGCAAAATGTCGAACCGAAGCTCCGAGAGCTTTCGAATCTGAAGATCCTCGTCAACAAGAGCGCGCGGGCGAGAGAAGATGTTTGGGTCGTGGGTCTCGACGATTTTTTCACGGGTCAGCCCGACGAGAGCGGCGCCTTTTCAGGTGTTCCTGACAGTGTGATGAGGCTTGCCCTCTTTCACTCGCCAGAAGCCTTTGATGCTATGAAGAGCCACTTCGACTTGGGACTCTCGGGTCATACGCACGCGGGCCAATTTCGACTTCCTTTCCTGCCGCCTTTATGGCTTCCGCCCGCATCGGGGCGTTTCATCGAGGGATGGTATGAGCGCGAGGGGAAGAAAATGTACGTGAGTCGAGGGGTCGGCAATTCGCTCATCGATGCGAGACTGTTTTGCCGACCCGAGATCGCGATCTTTACGATCGCGCCAATGATTTAACGAACGGGCGTGAGACGGTGAGGCCCTTCAGCGTCGACGACCACATACGCTCCAGTCTCACTGCGCTGGTAGAGGGAACTTGACACCACGAGCGAGGGACCAGCCTCAATCGTCAGGCGCGTCTCGATGTACGTGTCAGAATCGACATGCTCACGATAGGCGAGGTTTTCGCCATCGATACGAAGGACGACCACTGGCTTCGTGTTGACGGTGAGTCCGTTTCCGGAATCAACCTCCAAGATCGATTGGGTTTGGCCGCGAGTGCCCGTCGCGGCGAAAATCCAAACTGATTCTTGAACCTTGAGGTTCTGCGCTTTGTAGTTGGGAGCGTGCCAGTTGCCTTCGATGCTCTGAAGGAATGTGGCGACCGAACCCATCTCGGCGAAAGCAGATGACGTTATCGAAAAGGTAAAA
>SXSP01000346.1 GCA_005792225.1 Bdellovibrionales bacterium
CAGAGGGGCGGCCATGAAGTCTCCCAAGGTCAGAGGGGGCAGAGCCTACACGATGGTCGAGGTGCGGACAAAGTCATGTGCCTCGCGTCGTGGAACCGACCGGTCGAAGATCTGGACCTCGAGCGTTTGCTCGCGTTGCAGAAGCTGTTGAGAGAATAGAAGCGTCTGATAGGCTATAGAGCTACTGCACATCTGTTATATGGAGGACGTTCATGATCGTTCATCGCAGACTACCCTTCGGTCTAGTCGCCGGCGCGCTCGCTCTCTCGCTGGCCGCATGTTCCTCGAACCCGCACAAGGCGGAGAAGGTCGACACGAAAATCGACAAGTCTCAGCAGATCAGCGGCGACACGGCCCTCGGCGTGAAAGAGGGCAATATGGTCGTGCAAAGAAAAGTCATGATGTCGGAAGAACTCCGCACCCTGCAAAACGACGTCTACGAGCTCGAAGACCACGTCTACGGTAACCGTAAATACGGTTCGTTGGGTCTTTACGGGGTCCTCCGCGATTGCCGAGCGAAACTTTCGGACAAAAAGAACGGTGGAACCGGCAAGCTCCAGTGGACGGAACCCATGGACCGCGTCACGGACAAGGAAGAGGAATACAAAATCGGCCTCGATGAAAAAGATCAACTCGTCGGGGTTTCCGAGGAGTTTCTGAAAGACCGAATCGAACGCTTCCGCAAGTACAAGCAGGTTCTTCAGAAGCGCCAAGACGAGTACGATGAGAAAGTCGTCATCTGCAAAAACGAGCTGAAGAATCGCCACGCCGCCACGATCCCCTCCGACGACTAAGCGTGGCAAGCAGGCGGTTTGGGCCAGGTACGCCGTACCGCAGGCGGTAGGGCCTACCGCCTGCGGTACGGCGTACCTCCGAAGGAGCGAGCATGGATAGCCCAGCGAGATTGAGACCGACGCGGCCGGAAGATTTCTCCGAAATGGCACTCGCCCAGAAGGCGAGCCAGCTCGGCGAGGTGTTTGAAGGCCGCGTCCCGTCGGCGCGTGAGCTCGAAAACATCACGGAGGAGCTCGGGGTTGAGCTCGCGACCGCGATCGTTCTCAAGATTTTGCAGGACTCACCAGTTCACGGGGAGTTCGGGCGCAGGATGCGGGCGATCGATCCCGCCGATCCGCTGGATCGGAGTTCTTTGACGAACGAGATCGAGGTGACGGTTGTCGCGAGCAATCACTTCCGCAGCGGGCGCAAATGGGGCGATCACGTCGACACGTGGAGAGCGTGGGCGCGCGATATCGGCTTCAAGACCGATGTGATCGAGACACTTCCCGGTTCCTCCGTGGCCGAGAACGCACGGCTCATCCGAGAGATGTTGACGGGCGGGCACCGCACTCGGCGGATCATCGTCACCTACGGGCAGGGCGCGAGTGAGTTCCGTTATCTTTTGCACCGCCTGCGGGCGTTGAACGGAATGCATGAACTCAACGATGTTCGCGGCTGGCTGAATATCTGCGGTTCGTTCAATGGCTCGAGCGCGAGTCGCTACTATGACCAGAATGTGTTTCGTCGTTCGCTCGAGAAGATTCGGCTGCGGCTTTCGGGTCGAAATCCTTCGACGGTGAGTGAGACCTCGAGTTCGTTCCTGATGTGGCGATACCCGACGGGAATCCCGCGGGAGTTGATCACGGTGAGTCTCGTGGGGCTGCCGATGCGGTGGCAGATCTCGAGGGGGCTTTACTTTTTGTACGACCAGATCTCGCGCCGGCAACCCAATGACGGCGTCGTGAGTTTCTTGGAGGCGACGGCGCAGCCGGGGGTCATCGTTCCAATATCCGGAATGAGTCACCACGCGGCCGAGATGAAACTGAGGCCGGTATTTCAGCGCACGCTTCTATTGATGGCGAACTCTTTAGAGATCGAGGCAAAAAAAAGCCCGACGTCAGAGCCGCCGGGCTTGGAACTTGATCTTTAATTTCACTGATTACTGATTCATGACGTACGCGAAGATCAACGGGGCGACGATGGTCGCGTCCGACTCGATCACGAAACGGGGAGTGTCGACTCCGAGTTTTCCCCAAGTGATCTTCTCGTTAGGAATCGCGCCCGAGTAGGAGCCGTAGCTCGTCGTCGAATCCGAAATTTGGCAGAAGTAACCCCAGAGCGGAACTTCGGTGCGCTGAAGATCTTGGTGGAGCATCGGAACGACGCAAATCGGAAAGTCACCCGCGATGCCGCCGCCAATTTGGAAGAACCCAACCGATGTTTTCGGTGCGGTCGCCGTGTACCACGCCGCGAGCTCCTGCATGTACTCGATGCCGGTGCGGACCGTGTGAACGTTTTTGATGTCTCCTTCGATCACGTGGCCGGTGTAGATGTTGCCGGTCGTGGAGTCTTCCCAGCCCGGAACGATCATCGGGAGGTTCTTCTCAGCTGCTGCCAAGAGCCAGCTGTTTTTCGGGTCGATTTGGTAGTGCTGTTTCAGCTCGCCCGAAAGAAGGATCTTGTACATGAACTGGTGCGGGAAGTAGCGCTCACCCGACTTGTCAGCGTCTTGCCAGTATTTAAGCACCGAGTGCTCAATGCGGCGGATCGCTTCTTCTTCCGGAATGCACGTGTCCGTTACGCGATTGAGATGGCGATCAAGGAGCTTCTGCTCGTCTTCGGGCGTAAGATCGCGGTA
>SXSP01000347.1 GCA_005792225.1 Bdellovibrionales bacterium
CTCACGCGCCTCTTGTTTCGGCGGCTGCGGCGGTTGAGCTTCTTCTTGGATCATCTTCTCGACGGTTTCCTTATCGAGGAGCGTGACTTGAACTTCCTTCGGCTCCTTTTCGCCTCCGGAGAGAAGTCCCGCGATGATCATGAGTGCCGCGATGACGGCTTGAATGCCCGCGCCCCAAAGAATGAACTTCTTCGTGTTAAATTCTTTTTCGGGCGGGAGATCATAGCTCGGGCTCACCACGCCGAGTTTTTCGACGTAGCTGATTTGACCGATATTCGCGATCTCCAGCGGAGTCTTCTTCAGCTTCGCGGGAGTTGATTCCGCGAGGAGGTCGAACTTGATTTTCTCTTGTTCGAGCTCTTTTACCGAAGCTACGGCCTCGATACGGCGATTGTCGTGGCGATAAACCACCGCGACTTTCGCGCTCTCGAGATTGAAGTAGCGAACGACTTCGCCCTTGCGATTCTCAAGAACGTAGAAGCCCTCGGCTGATTCTTTTTTGCGTCTTTCTGACAACATACTCGACCTCAATTCCCCTTCAATCTTGCACGTTCAACGGCCAAACGATCTTTGAAGTCGCGGCGGAAGCCGACGAGCTCATTCATCTTTTTTTCCGTTTCAACCGTCGTCACCGCTTCACCGGCCGTGTGATAACGTCCGTTGATCATCGACCCATCGAAAACGACGTCGCGGCTTAAGCTCGAACCCGCCGACAATTTCTTGCCGTGGCCCGCGCCCTTGACGGCGACGGCTTTCTTTTTCTTTTCTTTTGCCGCCTCGGCGTTATGCACGCCGAAGGCGATCAACACAGTTAAGAGGAGTGCTGCGTTTTTCATCTTGCTTCTCCCTGCTTCAACTTCGACAAGCGTCCGTCGAGGTAAGCCACCATCGTCTCGCGGCCACGAGCCGACTCGACTTTTCTGAGTCTCTCGAGGCTTGCGGCGCTGAAGGGCTTTTGCTTCGCCTCTTGGCGGGCATAAGCGGCTTCTTGCGAAAGCTTCGAGAGATCTGAATTCGCCATTCCGTTTTCAAGTTGAGTGCGCACGCGCTCGGGCGCGACACCCGCGATTTGACGGAGTTCGCGACCGATCATCGTGCGGATCTCGGGACGAGCGGCATTGTATTCAGCCGTCATCTCGTCGAAAGCCTGACGGTTCGACCAGAAGCCTTGGAGTTTCTTTTCGATGGCTTCATGCTTCTGGAGGTACTGGCTCGCCTGAGCATTGACCGTGTTCATATACTGCTGGCGCTGAGCGCCCTTTAACTTACGCGGCACCGGCAAAGCCAAGATATCGCCGTAAATACGCTTGTTCTCGCGGGACGCAACTGACAACGTCACGAGCTGCGAAGGCCAGTCGCCCATCGCAATCGCCTCGTTCCCCGCCTGTTCGACGGAGGAAAGGAGCTTCAAACGCTCCGAGAGCGACTGCTGAAGGATCGCATCGCTGTATCCACGAACCTTGTGCGAGCCGATCTGACGATCGAGTTTCGCGAACTCCCGGAAGAAGAGTTCACGGCGGAGGGCTTGACCGGCGGGTTGTTGAACAACGCCGCGAGTTCTGAGAGCCGAGCCCGCAAAATTGACATCGTTCGAACGCGCGAACACCTCGAGAGCCAATGGAGCGTAGATCTGCGGATAGCGTTTCAAATAAGATTCGTGCTTGCGGAACTCACGAACGGGCGAACCCGACGAACGAACGAGTTTCGCACGCACGAGGGCTTGCGCCCCTTGGTCGCGCGACACGCGGAGGAACTCCTCCTGGTGAGGACGCGGATTGCGGCCCGCGAGTTCAGCCAAGAGAGAGAGTTTCATCGCCCGCTCGCCCGCGTTCATCGACGAAAGTTCCATGCGGCGGGTGATCGAATATGCCTCTTCGAAATCGAGAGACATTTCCGCAGCCCAGGCCTGTTTGCCTTGCGCGAACTCGCGGTCGTCATCCGAAATACCTTTGGTTTTCATCAGACCCACGGAAGCCGAGCGAACTTCACCGAGATCTTGCGCTTTTTCCGCAAGAGCTATCCGGGTCTTATAGTAACGAACGCGCTCATCCGTCGATGCTCCGGCAAGGTTCACCGTCGCGAGCTTCGCGAGAGCCGCTTTCGGCTCGGCGTTTTCGGTCTGTTTCAAAATCGCCGTGCGCGAGATTTTGAGATACTCATTGCGACGAGCGGGATAAATCAAAGCATATTCAGTCGAACGCGCCTCGATCGCCGCGTGATCCTTCAAGAGCGCGAGCGAATCGAGATCAAGGTCAGCAGCCTGGCCGCAGAGCTTCGAGATTTCATCGTTCTTCGCGGGACGGCAGTTCTTCGAAGCGGCGAAATCATGGAAACGGTCCGAAGCTTCCTTCGAGTTGCCTTTCTCGTACGCTACGTGGGCGCGCTGGTAGCGCACTTTCGCGTTGATCGCTCCATTCGGATTCAAGTTGATGTAGTGGTCGTAAGCCGCCTGACGAGCTTCGCGATCCTTCCGGATCTCAGCCATCTCGATTTCGCCAACGAGCGCCGACTCGAGAAGATTCTGGGAATCTTTCGTTTGCGGTTGAACGCGGGCGGTGATGAGCGAAGCCTTATGATACAGAGCCGCCGCTTCCGCGTAACGCTTCAACGAACGCGCGACGTCGCCCGCCCACTGGTTCATCTCGCCGTCCTGGTCGAACTTCGAGAGATATGTGAGATAAGCTTCATAGAGCTGGATCGTGTACTTTTTCTTCTCGACGCGATTCCAATCGAGAACGAGCTTCTTCAAGCGGGCTTGAAGCTGATCGCAATGACCTTTGGCTTCGTCTTCGCCCTCTTTTTTGGGGTCTTTGCAGCCGTTTTCTTTCCAGAATTGAACGGCGTGTTTCATACCCGCGAGTGCTTCCGTACGTTGGCCGAGATCAAAGCGAAGTTGAGCAACGCGAACGAGCGCTTCGAGGCGAGCCGCGGGATCTTTTTCATACTGAACGGCAACGGCCCACGCGTCGATCGCGGCGGGCTTTTGACCCAGACGATCGCACTCAGACGCAAAATGCTTTAAGGTTTCGGCTTTGCTTCTCTCAGGCGTGAGAGACTCAACGAGACGAACTTCCTTCATTGTGACCGGGCCACGCGCCATGAAAGTCGCGAGGTCGCGCGCGATGTCCTCTTGGAAAGAGACATCGAACTGCTCACCCTGGCTCGACTTGCGAACCATGAGATCCGGGTTCTTCAGGATCTTGATCAAATCGTTGACGGCTTGCTTTTGCTTGCCTTGATTCAAATGAACCCAAGCCACGCGGCTCAAGAGAACGCCTTTTCTGTGCGGAGGCGAGAGCTTGATCGCATAGTTGAAATCGCTCTCGGCCTGCTCGAGTTTTCCCTTGGCAAAGCGGCTCTCGGCGCGGCCGATGTAGGCCTCGGCGACAACCGACTTATCGTGCTTCTTCACACCTTCGCGGGCAATGCGCTCATAAATCGCCGCGGCCTTGCCCGACTGATTCGTGAGTTCACCCAAGTGCGCCATCTGGAGAAGGAGCTCGCCTTTTTTATCTTGTGGAGCTTCTTTTTCGACCGTTTCGTAGAGCTCGAGGGCGCGAGCGCGATCATTGAAAGCGCCTTTGCAATCCGAGCAGGACTTTTCGGCTTCATCCATCGCGCGAAGACGCGCGCGATCCGCATAAAGGTCCGCGAGGCGAGCGCGAACGGGACGCAGACTCACCGTCTCGTCTTCCTTCGCGCGCTTCAAAGACTCTTCGAGTTTCTCGATGACGACCGTGTGAGTCTCGGCATCCATCCGGTCCGCGAACGACGTTCCCATGCCGACGCTCAACGAGAGCGCAGCCAGCATGATCCGAATCGAATTTTTAGGGATCAAGCCGTACGTCGTTTTCATAAGTGTTGCTCCTGCGAGCCTTCTTCTTGAATGACCGCGAACTTAAATTTGTTGAATCCCGAGATCGATCCTGCGCGGACGATAGGAGCGATCATCGAGAAATCAGAACCCTTATCGGCCTGGATGATCAGGTTCTCGGCCTCGGGGCCCGACTTCGAAGCTTTCACTTCTTGAAGGCGTGCCGCGAGCTGAACGATCTCGATGCGTTCTTTACCGAGGTAATAGGTGTTACCTTCGATGCGAACCATCGTTCCATCGTGAAGGGCTTCGGCCTTGATCGCCGTCGGGAGCTTTTCGCTCTTATCAAGTTCGATCGTCGAGCCGTTGCCCGTGTTCTGAGCGAGCAGATAAAGAAGCATGATCGAGAAGGCGTCGACCAACGAGGTCAGGACGAGGCCGACGACCATGTTTCTCTTGCTCGGACGGCGCTTCGGGTTCAGGCGCATGGCCTCCTGAAGCGGCGATCTCAGTCTGTTTTCGTTCACGCTTGCGTGTCTCATATTCCAACCTTCATCAAAGCGGCGCGATGCCGATTTCGCCGATTTCGAGGATCTTCAAGCGGTCCATCATGCGGATGACGTCGCCGTAGTTCACGCGTGCGTCGGGCATGATGAGCGCCGTCTTCAGACTCGGAAGCGCGTGCTTGATTTCGGCCGCGTGCTTCTCGAGAGCGGGCCAGCCGGAGCCGGCCGTGCCGAGAACGAAAGTTCTCTCTTGGTAAGCCGCCGGAGTTTCGGGGCTATCCATCATCTTGAACTTCACTTCGCCATTCGACTTCATCGTCACCCAGAGCGACGCCGCCTTTTGGTCCTGGCGGCTCGACTCTTGGCCGAGACCCTGCTCGATGTTCACCGAACCGATTTGCGTCCACACTGCCGTGAGCAGAAGGAAGCA
>SXSP01000001.1 GCA_005792225.1 Bdellovibrionales bacterium
CGAGGCCTTCACGGCCATGCGTGCTCGCGGTGCGAACATCACCGATATCGCGATCATCGTGGTCGCTGCGGATGACGGCGTCATGCCCCAGACGGTTGAAGCGGTCAGCCACGCGAAAGCCGCGGGAGTACCGATCATCGTTGCGGTCAATAAAATGGACAAAGCGGGTGCGAACCCGGATCGCGTGAAGCAACAGCTCACCGAACAGCAACTCGTGCCCGAAGAGTGGGGCGGCGATACGATTTACGTTCCCGTTTCGGCTCACACGAAAGAGGGTTTGCCGCAACTTCTCGAGCAGATTTATCTGGTCGCCGAAGTTGAAGAACTCCGCGCGAATCCGAAGCGTTCGGCGACAGGTGTCGTTGTCGAATCACGCATGGATAAAGGCCGCGGTGCGGTCGCGACTCTCCTCGTTCAAGACGGAACTCTCGAAGTCGGCCAAACGGTCGTGGTTGGTTCGGTCCCTGGACGCGTGAGAAGCTTGATCAACGACAAAGGTCAGCGCGTTCAGAGTGCTGGACCTGCGGTACCGGTTGAAATCTTGGGTCTGCCGGAAGTTCCGCTCGCGGGTGATCGTTTCGACGTGACGCCCGATGAAAGGACTGCGGAGTCGATCGCGGCAACGCGTAAGCAGCGCGCGCTCGACGAAGCTAAGGGCAACGGCAAAATCTCGCGTGAAGACATCTTCTCGAAGCTCAAGCAGGGCGACGTGAAGGAACTTGCAATCGTCTTGAAATCGGACGTCGCGGGATCATCGGAAGCCATCAAGGGCATGTTCGATAAGCTCGGAACGACGGAAGTGAAAGTGAAGATCATTCACTCCGCGGTCGGTGGCATCAACGAGTCCGATATCCTTCTCGCTTCGACGGCGAAGGGAATCGTGGTCGGCTTCAACACGCGTCCCGATACCGGCGCGCAAGCGGCGGCGAAGCGCCTCGGTGTTGAAGTGAAGACGTACACGATCGTTTACGAACTGATGGACGACATGAAGAAGGCCCTCGCGGGACTTCTCACGCCCGACATCGTCGAAAAAGAACTCGGTCGCGCCGAAGTTCGCAACACGTTCAGCGTACCCAAAATCGGCACGATTGCGGGTTGCTTCGTTGCGGATGGAAAGATCAACCGGAACAACGAAGTCCGCCTCGTTCGCGATGGCAAAATCGTGTTCACCGGGAAGATCGGCTCGCTCAAGCGCTTCAAAGACGACGCGAAGGAAGTGGCGACGGGTTACGAGTGCGGTATCGGCATCGAAGGTTACAACGACGTCAAAGTCGGCGACATCATCGAAGCATTCAGCCGCGAATCTGTGGTCCGCGAACTTCATTGATCACCGAAAATATTCGCTAGAATTCAAAGAGGCCGGAACAATCGTTCCGGCCTTTCTTTCATCATCCCGTCTTTTTCTTCACCAATGATTCTTCAACATGAGAGAACGTCGGGACACAAACGCGGCCACGACTTCGGCCCGAATTGGAATTGAGAATGGCACGCAAGAGCACCGAAAACCGCGGTAACGCAAAAGACAGTCCCAGCCACCGCACATCACGCGTTGAAAGCGAGATGCGCGAATTGATCGCAAGTTACTTGCTCGGCCCTTTGCGCGGAGAAGTTCCCGGTATGATCTCAGTGACCCGCGTGATCATCAGCAAGGATCTTCGTCAGGCGAAGGTTCTGATCACCGTGATGGATCCGACCGGCGAGACCGGCTTGACCGGCGATTCGCTTAACAAAGCCGCCGTCGAGTCGCTACGCGATCACGCTTACGAAATTCAAGACGAGATCAACGCTCGCCTCCGTATGAAATACTGCCCAAAGCTCACGTTCTTTCACGATGATGGATTCGACCACGCCATGCGGGTCGAGAACATCCTGAAGGATCTGGCGGATCAAAGAAAGAGCTCTGATCCCAAGGACGAAGAATGAATCCGATGAACGGTCTTCTTCTCGTCGATAAGCCGTCGGGACTCACGAGCCACGATGTCGTTCATAAAGTTCGTCGCGCGCTCGGAATTCGTGGCATCGGGCACGCGGGAACTCTCGATCCGCTCGCGTCAGGCCTTCTCGTCCTTCTGATCGGTGAAGCAACGAAAGTCTCGGATTACTTGCTCAACGGCGATAAGGGTTACGAGTTCCGAGTGAAGCTCGGTGTGCGCACTGACTCAATGGACATCACGGGGCAGGTGATCGAAGAAAAGCCCGTCAATTTGACCGACGCTCAAGTTCGCGAAGTTGCGTTGTCCCTCCAGGGCGATCTCGATCTCGAAGTCCCTGTTCATTCCGCGGTCAAAGTCGACGGCAAAAAGCTCTATGAGTTCGCCCATCGCGGCGAGCGGCCCGAATCGGTGCCGACTCGTTCGATGCGTTTTTATGACGTTGATGTCGTTGAATTCGACGGCACAAGTGCCCTCGTCCGCATGAAGTGCTCAAAGGGGAGCTTCGTTCGTGCGTGGGCCAATCACTTCGGCGAAAAGCTCGGTTGCGGTGGAACCATCGAAACCTTGCGTCGAACGTTCTCGTCGCCCTTTCAGGTTGATCAGGCGATCACGCTCGAGGAGCTCACGGGAAAATGGAATGAACGTGACGAGCGTCACGGACGCGTTTTTGGCGACGCTTGGGTTTCGCTTCGAGATTCGCTTCCGCACTTCCGTCGCCTCGACGTCGAAGGCCGGGACGAAACTCTCTTAAAAAACGGGCAAATTTCTAAAGGAATGCAGGCTGAGCTTCTGCAGTTCATTCGGCTCGGTGAGGCTCCGCCTTCCGTGCGAGTCATTTCTCGCGAGACTGACGATCTTCTAGCCTTACTGCTGGCGGCACCGGGCGAATTCTATCGGATCAAGCGGGTCTTCCACCGCGTCTGAGCGATGAGAAGGGGAACCGGGACCCCTTGCGGGATCCCGGGAGGGGAACTTTACTCGGTGATGACCATCACGACCGCGCGCGATGCCTTAGCCGAAAGAGTCGTGCCCGACTCGGAGTTCGGCATGCCGGCATTTTTGAATGCCTCTTTCACGCGAACATCTTCGGTGTTGAACGCGCGAGCGAACGTACCCGGCTGAGTGGCCATGTTGTATGTGTCGATATCGTCGACGTTGAGGTTCGACTTCAAGAAGTCGCGAATCGCGGTCGCACGCTTATCGGCGAGTTCTTGCTCATCTTTCGAGAGTTTTGCCTGACGGTCCGAGGGATACTCGGCATCCGCCCAAGCCGCGACACGTACGTCGTCGATCTCGCGGCCCGATGTGCGAGTCGCGTTGATCATGTTGACGAGCGATTCACGAGCCGAGTCGGTCAACGCCGCGGATCCCTTATCGAAGGAAATCTCAGCGACTTGCGATGCGTTGTTTGCCTTAGCCGCGTCTGCCGCGACCGGCGATGCGGGTGAATCGTCGCGGTCACCACCGAACGTGCTGCAACCAGTTCCGAGTGCGAGAGTCATCACTGCAAGCGTGGCTCCACTGACGATTCGAGATGCGATTTTCATGCGTCCTCCTAGCCTTTCCTGTCTTGTTGATTTGGTGTTTCGGGACAATGAACCGAAGTTAAGCGCGTGCTTGTCCTGGCTGTGCTTGCGATAGCTCAGGTATCTCGCACCCATTTCGCGACGTTCGGAATCCGTCATGAATTCATGAAGGCCAGCGAAAATCTCTTTTTCCATCTCCGCGAAATAAAGGAAGAGAAGCTCGCGGTACACGCGTGATCCTGCTTCCCACGCTTCCTGATTCGCCGTCATGCGAACGGACCGAAGCGAGTAGTCGGCGAGCTCGATTTTGTTCAAGAGCTCCAGCGCGGCGGGACGGCAATTTTCCTCGGTTCGGGCCCAGGAGAGAACGACTCCCTCTTGAGCCTTCAGCGTCGATTCCGCGAGCGACGAGAGCGCGCGAAAAATCGACCTCTTTTCATCAAATCCCATTTCGCACAAATCAAGGTCGACCATAAGCGAGCGAAGGGCGTCGTGATCCGTCTGCAAACAATCAAGGATGTCCATCGAGCGATTTCCTTTGTTCATTCGTCAGGGGATCAAATTCGGTTTACGGCCCGAGATCATTCCGGCCACGAAGCTGATCGCCGCTAAGATCAAGAAGACGACGAGCAAAGTTTGGCCGATGTCGGCCGAAACACCCGCGATGTTTGTGGCGCCAAGTACCATGGCGACGAGAGCGAGTACGAAGAAAGCTAAAGCTGCGCGTAACATTCCAAACCTCCTTGGGAATCCGGCGCGGACAAAATCCTCACCGATTTACAAAGCAACGGAGGTGCCAGTCTTGATACCCGTTTAAAGCGCTCTGCAAAGGGGTGGCGTAGGCGCGTCGGGGAAATTCGCCCAGGTTTGGGGGCAGGCCACGATGCCTTTTGGTACATCCCGCGACATCTCGCTCGAGGTTTGCTCCTGTTTTTGATGGCATCCGCATTGCTCAATCGCAAAGGAGAACCGAATGGGAACAAATGGAGGAGGAAGAATGGTTGTATTTTCGCTGAAGGAACTCGAAGCCAGCCGGGGAGCGATCCGGGATCCCAAACCGGAGGGCGTTGAAGCTGTGCTTCAGGGCCACAATCCCTACAAGGCGGGTCCCGTTAAGCGGGGAGGGCGCCGAGCTCTCGAACTCTCGCGGCGCTATCCGATCTTTGCGATGGCGGCGGCGGCCGTCATCGGCGCGGTCTTTGGAGCTCTGACGACCTCATCTCGTGCTTCGAAATACCAGTGATAAGTATCTAAAAACTTGACGGAAATGGGGCCGTCCAGTATTGCTCTTCCCTTCAGGCGCTCAAAATGGAGTCCCGCTCCGTCACTCGTCAGCCATGACGGTGGAGGGGGCAGCTCAGCGCTATAACGACAAACCGCCTCGGTTTCGAGGTGAGGAGCAATGGCAATGTTCGGTTACCAGAAAGAGCAAATTATCAAAAGATTCCAGCGTGCCGCGATGGACACTGGAAGCTCGGAAGTTCAAATCGCTCTCCTCACGTTCCGTATTAAGGAACTGACAGAGCACTTCAAGCAGCACAAAAAAGACGTTCACAGCCGCATGGGTCTCGTGAAACTCGTCAACCGCCGCAAGAAGCTTCTCTCGTACCTCCGCGAAACTGATCCCGCGAAGTACACTCAGCTCATCGCTGATCTCGAACTCCGTAAATAATTAAGGCAGCCAAGGGCTGGAGCACCAAAAGGCTCCAGCCGTTCCATTGGTGCCTTCGAAAAACTTCCCCCGTCCAGGTGGGACTCCTTCAAAGGCGCTAAGTGAGAATTCAGACTCGGCGCGCCTGGAGCCAACCTGATTCTCCTGATTAAATATTTCCAGGCAACGAACCCAAACTCACGCGCTCAAGGCTGGAGCTAAGTTAGGATGGGGTCACTCGAGTGAAGTTCTCGAGACGAACACCAGGTCGTCGATAATTTCATTGGGGTCATCCCAACTGATCAAGAGCTGAAGCTACGAGCGCGGACCATACGATCCATAAGGAGATCATCAATGGCCGACCAAAAAGGCTTCATGCAAGGCAAAATCACGGTTCAGACGACTGTCGGTAATCGCCCCATCACTCTCGAGACAGGACGCTTGGCAAAACAAGCTGATGGCTCGGTTCTCGTCACTTCCGGCAACAACATGGTTCTCGTTACGGCAGTGAGCTCGCGTAAGGAATCGACTCTCGATTTCTTCCCGCTGACCGTTGAATTCCAAGAGAAATTCTACGCAACCGGAAAAATCCCCGGTGGTTATTTCAAGCGCGAGGGACGTCCTACGGCGAATGCGACGTTGACGGCTCGTCTTATCGACCGCCCGATCCGTCCTTTGTTCCCCGAAGGCTACCGTTACGAAACTCAAGTCATCGCGACGACTCTCAGCTACGACGGAACTTACCCTCTCGAGATCCTCGCATCGATCGGTGCATCGGCGGCTCTTCACATCAGCGATATTCCGTTCAACGGTCCGACGGCGGCTCTGCAAGTCGCGCGCGTTGGAGGACAACTCGTGGCGAATCCCTCGGCGGCTCAGCTTGAGCAGTCCGACATGGACGTCATCATCGCCGGCACACGCAACGGCATCATGATGGTCGAGGGCGAGGCGAAGTTCATCTCTGAAGCGGACGCCGTCCAGGCCCTTCGTTTCGGTCACGATCAGATGAAGGCGATCTTCGACGTTCAAGACGAACTCCGTCAGAAGTTCGGCAATAAGGCGAAGCGCGCGTTCACGCCCGCGAAGCTCGATGAAGCATTCGAAAAAGAAGTCACGGCGTTCCTTTCGCCGAAGGTCAATGCGGCTCTCCGCATGCAAGTAAAACAAGATCGCTACGGTGCGGTCGATGCGGCGAAAAAAGAAGCGGAAGCGAAATTCGTTTCCGTCATCACCGATAAAGATCAAATGGCCGCTCGCAAAAAAGAACTCGGCACCATCGTCGAAAACCTCAAGTACAAAGTCGCTCGCGACATGATCCTCGACGACAAAGTTCGTATCGACGGCCGCGACACGCGCACGGTTCGCCCGATCGCGTGCGAAGTCGGTCTTCTTCCGCGCGCTCACGGTTCGGGACTCTTCACCCGTGGTGAAACACAGGTTCTCGGCACCGTGACCCTCGGAACCGGTGACGATGAGCAGATGATCGACGCTCTCGGCGGAACAGAAAAG
>SXSP01000348.1 GCA_005792225.1 Bdellovibrionales bacterium
CGACCGTCTTGAATCCCGACCGACGAAACCATGATCGTCGGAACGGGATTTTGCGGCATGATCCTTCTTAGAACATCAAGCCCCGTGAGCCCCGGCATATGGATATCGAGGGTCATGACATCGGGCTTAATCTTGCCGATTTCGCGCACGGCTTCTTGCGGATCGCCGAAGTTCCCTACGATTTCTAGATCAGGGTCCGTCGAAAATATCTTTTCAAGCAGCGAGCGGATCGTCTTCGAGTCATCGACGATCATCACGCGGATTTTATCTTCAGGTAAAACTTTGAGGGACCCGCGTTCGTGGTCAAAGCGCCAACGGCAGCGTCTCGCGTAGGTGACGATCTTCGATCGCGCGCCTTTAGCCAACTGGGCGAGGGATTCGGCGGCGCGACGCTCTTTTTCCGCGCAAACGATTTTTAGCTCGCAGTTCGGGTCAATGAGGCGCGCGAGCTCGCGGGAAGCCTTGAGGCCCTGAGGGCCTCCGTCGAACGAAAGAAGGAGAGACTTCGTTCCATTCGGAAAGAGCACCACCACTAAGGTTTCGCCTTCGAGTTTTCCTTCGACGGCGAATTTTTCATCGATCAGCGCGATTTCGTTTCGATTCAACATCTTGCCTCACCCGGCTGCTCGTAAATCCATCTTTCCGAAGAACTCAGACGCCATGTACGGAAAACTTGAAGGTGGCGATACGAAGAGGTTCGAAAGCTGCGTGAGGAACACGCTGCGATCAAACTCTTCCGAAAGGAGGATCTTGAGATTTTTCGGACGAGGACAAGCGTCCCACTGAACACGGCTGACGTTGGTCAAAACCGAGTAGCAGATCGCGTGATCGACGAGCGACGTCTTTCCGAAACTTTTGAAATCGTCAAATCTCGCGAAATGGAATTTTCCCGCCGCCAAATCCCGGCCGAGCTTTGTCATCTTTGAACCGAAGAGCACTTCGCCCTTCAACTTTTCAAACGCCTTGTCACTCGCCGCCGTATCGGAGGTCGAGACTAAAATTACCGGGATCGTGCCGATCGCGCGGTCTCTGAGGAACGCGTTCAGATCCGTCAAACGGCCCGCATCAAAGAAGACGACGTTGGCCTTCTTGCCCGTGCTCGCCACTTTGATTTCGGATGAGAAACTCTTGTCGAAGTCGAGCGCCTTGGCCTTGTCGACCGAAGATCCCGGGCGAGAGACGAAACGCAGTTTTGCCCGAATTTCGTCGGCCCTCGTTTGAAGGTCGTTCAAGGAGGGCTTTTCGATGTAATCCTTGGCTCCCAAGGTCATCGCCTTATAAGCGAGGTCCATGTTGTCACGCGAAGCTGACGTGAGCATGACGACGGGAGGATGCGATGCTGACATCTTCTTTTCGAGGTACTCAACGCCGGTCATCTGCGGCATATGGACGTCGAGGGTCATGACATCGAACTTCAAGCCCCCTTCAACGAGCTTCGCCGCCTCGACTCCATTCGCGGCCGTTCCGACGATTTCAAAACCGTTGGCCGGGGTGAGAATCGCGGCGAGAAGTTTTAAGATCACCGGAGAATCGTCGACGCAAACGACGCGGAGATTCGCCTTCGCGACCGCGACCGGAGCTTGTGCTTTGGTCGCCTGGACCGCTTTCGGTTCGACCGCGACTTCGGGTCCGTAGATCGAGGGACCGCGCTTTTTTAAACCCTTGGGCATGGCGGGTAACGATTCCGAAAGACCGACAAAATAAAATCCGCCGGGCTCAAGTTGTCCCGCGAGAGCATCCGAGATGCGCGCGATATCGGAACCTTGGAAGTAAATGAAAACGTTTCGGCAGAAGATCACGTCGAACTTCCCGAGCGCACCGAACGAGTTGGTCTCCATCAAGTTCAATTGCTTAAATGAGCACGCCTTGCGGGCGCGGTCTTTCACTTTCGCGAATTTGTCGATGTCGCCTGTTCCGCGAATCCAGTAGTTCGAGAGAAATTCCATCGGAATTTCTTTGACCTCATCCCAGCGGTACACGCCGTTCGACGCTTCTTTGACCGAAACGGCGTCGACGTCGGTTCCCACCACTTCAACCGAGATTTTCGGCGCGTGCGTTTGGAGATAGCGGTCGATGAACATGAAGAGTGAGTAGACTTCTTGACCTTTGCTGCATGCGGCTGACCAAACACGAAGTTTGGTTTTTCCCGACGCCTTCAGCTTTTCCACGAGCGGCGGGAGCACGTTCGTTTCAAGAAACTCAAAGTGGCTGTATTCGCGAAAGAAGTACGTGTGGTGAACGGTGAGAAGCGAAATGAGCTCCTCGACTTCGGCCGCGCGATTCTCTTTGAAGTACTTGATGTACTCCTGCTCGCTCTTCACACCGAGTGTGAGGGCGCGCTTCGTCAATCGCGACTCGATCATGTTCACTTGCTTTTGGCCGATCACGTTACCCGTGCGTTCGGCAATGGCCGCCACGACCTGGCTGAACAGGTCGTCGGTCAACTTCAATCTAAATTGGTTCAAGATTACACTTCCTTGAAACGTGGATCGTCAGACACGGGAACTTCGTCGCTCGAAACCTTCTTGAGTTTCTTCACGACCGGAGGAGCCGCGGACTCAGGAGTCTTCTCCGGAGCGGGAGACTTTTTCGCCTCTTGGATGGAGACGACCTTGCTGCTTTTCAAGATCGGCGCGAACGTCTTCGGTTCTCCGCGTGAAGGGAGGGTTCCGCCGCCTTTTACGACCGTCGTGAGCTCCACCACGACCGAGTCCATCATCGAAGACTCGTTTGAAAGTGTCGAAGCGTAACCCGACACTTGCTGCGAGGTTGTCGCGTTTGCGTGGGTTGTTTGATCGAGCTCGTTCATCGCCTTGGTGATTTCGTTAACGCCGGTCGACTGCTCCTGCGCCGCCGTACTGATCTCGGCGACCATCGTGTGGAGCTCTTCAACGTTCGTCACGACTTCCGTGAGGACGGTTCCGCACTGATCCGCGATCGCGATCCCTGACTGAACTTTCTGGCGGCCATCGGCGATCAATCGCTCAACTTTTTGCTTTGTTCCCTCAACGATGGATTCGACGTTCTTAATGCTGCCTTCGAGCATTTCGCTGATTTCTTTGGCCGCATTTCCGCTCATCTGAGCGAGGTTTCCGACTTCCTCGGCGACGACGGCGAAACCTTTTCCGTGCTCACCGGCCCGCGCCGCTTCAACCGAAGCGTTGAACGAGAGGAGCTTTGTCTGGAAAACGATATCGTTGATCACTTTCGTCTTGTTGCCGATCTCGGCGATGACGCGCGCAATTTCGCTGAATTGTTGGTTACTCTCGCTGATCTGTTTCATGATCGCTTCGTTCGAAACGTTAATGTCATTGATCGCGAGGGCCATCTTGTCGACCGAGTCTTTTCCTTTGCGCGCGATTTCGGCCGACTGGTCGGCGACTTCTTGCGAGCGGCGCGAGTTATCGGTGCTCTTCTTGATCATGGCGTTGATCTCTTCGATCGAGGCCGCCGTCTCTTGGAGTGCCGATGCCTGCTCGGTCGAAGCTTCGGAGAGCAAGTGCGACGCGCTTGTCACATCACCCGCCGTTTGCGCGACTTTCTGAGAGCCTCCACGCAGGCGTTCGATGATGGACTCGAGCGAATTTGCCGTTTTTTGGGCGACCAAAGCGGCAAAGAAAGCGCATGCCATGACGAGCGAAAGTCCAATGAGCGATGAAAGGAGGGCGAGGGTCACGTCGGGATCCGACGCCGGAGCCCGAAGCATGTAGATCCACCCGTGACCGGGATAAGTCACATACCCCTTGCCGATGGTGACGGCCTCGAGTGCCTCGGCACGGATTTCGTCCTGATCGTCGATTTTATGGGTCCACGATTGTTTTTTGGAAGCGAAGAATTCATCGAGTCCTTCGGCCTTTGACTTCAACACTTTCGCCTTGTCATGGTGAACGAGAATTGTTTTCTCCTTATTCACCATGAAGGCCGAAACAGCGTGAATCTTTTCATCTTTCAGTTTTTCCGATTCTTTGAAAACGATGTCCTCAACGACATCTTTCCAGCTCATTCGGTTCGACCACACTCCGGTGATCTCGCCCGTTTTGGCGTCGCGGATCGGCGACGAGAAGATCATCACGCGACCGTCGGTTGACGCGTATTTCGCGGTGTCGGCGTCTTCTCTCAGATCCGTGTAGTGCGCGGCACCTGCCGCCACTTTCCCGGAAATGGATTCGCGGAACCAATCTTCGTCAGCGTAGTTCTTCCCGATCATTCCCGAGGGATCGAGTTCCTTTCCCGCCTTATCGACGGCATTCACCGCGATCACGTTCCCCTTTTTATCGAGAACCATCATGACATCATAAACAGGAGCGTAAGCACCCATCATGTCGGTCATGAAACGAGTGATCCGGCCCGGATCTCCGCTCCGTGCGGGTTCCGACATCGCGTATGCTTGTACATCGCCGTAACGCTCAAAGAGGTTTCGATCGACCTTATCGGCGATCGACTCGGCCGAGCGCTCGAGAAGTTTGCTCTTATCCGCGATCAGGTCCTTCTGCAGAAGAAACGCGAGATACCCGACGTTGGCGAGAGCCATCAGGCTCAAAAATCCCAGGACCAGCTGAAGCTTGGCTTTAAACGAGAGTTTGCTAAACATTTTATCACCTATCTCAGGCTGCGTTTTGTGTGATGGCTTTGACCATCGCTTCTTCTTTGAGGTCGAGAGCGCGTACGATGTCGAGAGTCAGCACCATGTCGTCGCCGCGGCTGACGACGCCGGTGATGAATTCGGCTTTCTTTGTGTGTTTACTCTCGGGCGCGGGGCAGAGCTCACCGGGCTCGATCGTGAGGACACTCTTCACCTCATCGACGACGACGCCGACGGAGAACGCCGGGTACTCGAAGATGATGACGCAAGTCTCGCTGTGTCGACCCGCCTTCAAACCGAACTTCGCTCGCAAGTCGATGACTGAGATGACCTGGCCGCGCAAGTTCATGATTCCCAGAAAGTACGCCGGGACCTGAGGAATCGGCGTGATTTCGGGAACACCCAAAACTTCTTTCACTTCGGAGAGAGGAGCCGCATAAAGCTCTTCGGCGAGACGGAAGCAGAGGAGACGGTTTTCGGCTTTACTCATACGGCCATCCTTACGTTCTGCGTTTTCGATATGGGTCTGAGGATCAATCGTGGCAGATCCAAAATCAGTGCGGGCTTACCATCACCGAGAATCGCGCTGCCCGAGACGCCGACGATGTTGGCGAGCTCGGCACCGAGCTTCTTGACGACGATCTGTTGCATCGAAGAAATATCGTGCACCAAGATACCAAAGGGCTGCTCGCCCGCGCGGCAGACGAGCATGATCTTCGAAGCTCCGGCATTGGCGTCGTTGACTCCGAGAAGTTGGTGCAGACGGTACACGCGCATTTTTTCGCCGCGCAGATCAACGAACTCACCGAGATTCACGGATTGGTGAATGTCCGTGTCCTTTAACTGCACCGACTCGTGGATGTGCGACATCGGAATCGCGTAACGCTGATCATTCAGGCGAACGGTCGTCGCGTCGATGATTGCGAGGGTCAAGGGAAGTTGGATACGGAATTTCGTTCCCTTGCCGAGTTCGGTGGACACATCAACGGAGCCTTGAAGCTTTTCGATATTTGTTTTCACGACATCAAGTCCCACGCCCCGTCCGGAGATGTCGCTGACTTCCGTCTTTGTCGAGAAGCCCGGGTGAAAGATGAGATGCAGCGCCTGCTTCTCCGTGAGCTCCTGACCCGGCTTCAGAATTCCTTTTTCGGTTGCCTTTTCTTTGAGGCGGTTCGCGTTGATGCCCTTCCCATCGTCCTGAACCTCGAGAACGATGTTGTCAGACTGGTGAAAAGCACGAAGCGTGACGTTACCCATTTCGGGTTTACCTGCCGCGAGTCTTTCCTCCGCGGAATCGATCCCGTGGTCGACGGCATTTCGTACGAGGTGAACGAGCGGATCGCCAATGAGTTCAAGAATCGTCTTCTCGACTTCGGTGTCTTCACCTTGGGTCGCCAGTGTTACTTTCTTATGGAGGACCTGGGACGTGTCGCGAACGATTCGGGTCATCTTCTGGAAGGTTTGCTTGAGCGGAACCATGCGAAGGCTCATCGAGGTGTCTTGAATCTCTTTTGAGATCTTCCCGAGTTGATGAACCGTCTTGCGGATTTTGTGCAGATCGCCCGCGTAAGCTTGTTCAAAAAGAACGGTCTGTAAGACCACCATTTCGCCGACATAGTTGATGAGCTGATCCACGCGCGAGAGGCTCACGCGAATGCTCTCGTCCACCGCCGTTGCGGCAGCCGGCTTCTTCTCGACCGGAGCCGTCTTCACGGGTGCGAGGGCGACGGTCGCCGGCGTTTCGTTTTGAGACTCGTTTTGGGATTCGATTTGAGACTCGCCGAGATGCGAGTCGACCATGGAAGACTCGGGTTCCGCTCCGGCAAAAATCTGGACCTGCGTTTCGGCATGAATGTCGGCGGCCGGAGCGGCCGCGGGTGCATCTTCAGGAAAACTGTCTGCGGATGGAACAGAGGACGATAACTTCCCGTCTATGGCGTCTTGAAGTCGAACACTCAGCTCCGAGCAATCAAACGAGGCATTCACGTCGACCCGAAGGCCGTCCACCATCAGCTGGAGTTGGTCCTTACAAGCGAGGAGCAAGTCCACGACGGCCGAGTGAGCCTTGATCTTACCATTCTTGATGCTGAGGAGGAGAGACTCGAGAAGATGCGTAAACGCACCCAGCTCCATGAAGCCGACCGCCTTCGCACTCCCCTTCAGGTTGTGCGCGAGCCGGAAGAGTTGATCAATGATCTCCTTATCCTCGGGTGAGGACTCGATCTGCAGGAAACACTGTTCAGCATCCATTAAAAGTTGCTGAGCCTCTTCGATAAACCCGGCTTTGAGCTCTCTCTCTAAATCATCCATGCCATACGTTTCGGAAAAATCGGCAGGTCCAAAAGCCGGGCCCGGAGGAATGAAGAAATCTTCAATCGACACATCCAGATAACGTAACTCCATTTGCCGGCAAGTCTAGCCGAGACGTTCGTATCGAAAATGAGGACTCAGGGCGTGCGAGGTCGA